>JBKPGU010000070.1:0-2061 GCA_046729535.1 Actinomycetota bacterium | reverse complement strand
GAGTGTCTGGCGGCGTGCGACCACGCCCCCGTCGTCACCGTGAACTACGTCTACTACGACGAGGTCACCGACGAGCAGCTGGGCCGGATGATCGAGTCGATCCAGGCCGGCGACGTCCCTCCCGCTGCTCGGGGAGGGGTGCCCGGCGACCTGAAGGAGGTCTCGCTCACCCTGGCCGGTGTGGCCACGGTCGACCGCACGCCGAAGGGGAGCACGGATGCCTGAGTTCGAACCCGTCCTCACGGCGAGATGGGCCGACCCCGAGGCCGCCACGATCAAGCGGTACGAGAAGACGGGCGGATACCGGGCGTTGCTGAAGGCGCTGGGGATGGAGCCGAACGCCGTGATCGAGGAGGTGAAGGCCAGCGGCCTGCGCGGGCGGGGCGGGGCCGGGTTCCCGACCGGGACGAAGTGGTCCTTCATCCCGCAGGACACGGGGAAGCCCGTCTACCTGGTGGTTAACTTCGACGAGAGCGAACCGGGGACCTTCAACAACCGGGAGCTGATCGAACGCGACCCGCACCAGCTCATCGAGGGTGCGATCATCTGCGCCTACGCCGTCCGGTGCCACACCGCGTTCATCTACTGCCGGGGCGAGTTCGTCTGGCCGGCCACTGTGCTCGAGCGGGCGGTCGCCGAGGCCTACGACCGCGGCTATCTGGGCCGGAACATACTGAAGAAGGGGTTCGACCTGGAGCTGGTCGTTCATCGGGGGGCCGGCGCCTACATCTGCGGGGAGGAGACCGCTCTCCTGGAGTCCTTGGAGGGATACCGCGGCCAGCCGAGGCTCAGGCCGCCGTTCCCGGCAGTGGAGGGCTTGTACGGGTCGCCCACCGTCATCAACAACGTGGAGACGTTGTCGTGCGTGCCGCACATCATCGACCGCGGGGCTGAATGGTTCGCCGGCATCGGGACGGAGAAGTCCACTGGCCCAGGGATCTTCTCCGTCTCGGGGAAGGTGGAACGCCCTGGCAACTACGAGGCCCCCATGGGAACCACGGCCCGCGAGCTGATCGAGGGGCATGCCGGAGGGATCCGACAGGGGAAGGGCCTCAAGGCGTGGACCCCCGGCGGATCCTCCACGCCGTTCCTCACGGCGGACCACCTCGACGTCCAGATGGCGTTCGACGAGGTCCAGGCCGCAGGGTCCCTGCTGGGGACGAAGGCCATGATCGTCCTCGACGAGAGTGACTGCGTGGTCGACGCCGTCCTCCGGTTCACCCAGTTCTACGCGCACGAGTCGTGTGGGAAGTGCACCCCCTGCCGCGAGGGCACTTGGTGGATGACGCGAGTTCTCCGGCGCATGGAGCACGGATCGGGCCGGATGGAAGACATCGACCTCATGAAGGACGTCGGGTCGAAGATGCTGTTCAAGTCGTTCTGCGCGTTGGCCGACGGGGCGGTGTCGCCCATCGACTCCTCGATCAAGTTCTTCCGGGACGAGTACGAGGAGCACGTTCGCCTGGGACGCTGCCCGCTGAGGGCTGAGGAGCGGCCCCGTCTCGAGGCCGTGATGGCCCGTTCGGCAGGCACCTCGGGGGAGCTGGAGCAGGTCCTGCCGGAGGATTTCGGACTGGACCTCGGCGAGGTCCTCCAGTGAGCACCGATCTGGTCTCGCTGACCGTCGACGGGAAGGAGGTCACGGTCCCGAAGGGAACGTTGATCATCCGTGCGGCCGAGATGCTCGGTGTGGAGATCCCCAGGTTCTGCGACCACCCGTGGCTGGAGCCGGTCGCGGCGTGCCGGCAGTGCTACGTGAAGGTCGAGGGCCAGCGGAAGCTGATGACGTCTTGCTCCACCCCTGTCGCGCCGGACATGGTCGTCCACACCCAGTACACCGACGACGAGGTTCGAGAGGCCCAGACCGCGGTCCTCGAGTTCCTGTTGATCAACCACCCCTTGGACTGTCCGGTGTGCGACCGGGGCGGCGAGTGCCCGCTGCAGGACCAGGCCCTGGCGTTCGGACCCGGGGAGAGCCGGTACATAGAACCGAAGCGCACCTACCGCAAGCCACTGCCGCTGTCCCCACTGGTGAACCTCGATCGGGAGCGGTGTGTGCTG
>JBKPGU010000069.1:0-2877 GCA_046729535.1 Actinomycetota bacterium | reverse complement strand
CCGCCGCGTTTGGGCCGGGCCCCCTGGGGGTTTTTACCCGGCCCCGCGGCGGGGCCGGGCGCGGGTGCCCGGGCCCCGCCCCTCCACATGCTCGATCGGTGCGTCGGTTACGCCACGGGACGAACGTTCGACGCCTGGGGTCCCTTCGGACCCTCGGTCACGTCGAACTCGACCTTCTGGTTCTCTTCCAGGTTGCGGTAGCCCGAGCCCGAGATCGCGCTGAAGTGCACGAACACGTCGGGGCCATCCTCCTGGGAGATGAAGCCGAAGCCCTTCTCAGAGCTGAACCACTTCACGGTGCCAGTAGCCACGTACGATTCCCCTCCTCTCCTGGCCGTTCCGGACCTGAATGCTGTCCGTCGGCCTGCCGGTTGCGAGCCGGCCAGGGAACCGCACGAGAAGCCCCGCGACGAAACCCTGCAACTGCGATGTTGATCATAATCCTCTGTCAGCGGCGCCGGCGAGCCCGGGTCATCCCCGAGCGGCGTCCCTTCGAGCTGAACACAACCCGGGGAGGGGCGATGGTCATCCCCTCCGCCTTGAACTCATCGGCCAGCTTGAGACGGGCGGCCATCCGGCTCACGTCCCCCTGCTGCTCGGGGGTGACCAGCGTGACGCCCATGCCGCTCGCGCCGGCCCGCGCGGTTCGGCCGACTCGGTGCACGTAGCCGGTGTCGTCCGCGGGCGGGTCGTAGTTGATGACGTGGGCGATCCCCTCAACGTCCCAGCCGCGGGCGGCCACGTCTGTGGAGACCAAGGTGGAGACCTTCCCGGCGCGGAATCGGGCGAGCGTCCGCTCGCGCTGTGCCTGCGACAGGTCGCCGTGCATGGCCCCGACCGACAGCCCCTTGGCCTTGAGCCTGGCGGCCAGCCGATCGGCCCCACGCTTGGTCCTGGTGAACACCAGGGCCAGGCCGGGCTCGGCCAGGAGCAACTCGATCAGCGCATCCACCTTGCGATGCTCGGAGACGGGGATGAAACGGTGCCCGGCCTCATCGACCGTGGCCTTGGCAGCCTCGACCTCGTGGCGGACGGGCTCGTGCGTGTACCGGCGAGCCAGCTGTCCCACCGCGCCCTCCAGCGTGGCCGAGAAGAACATGGTCTGGCGCTCGCTGGGGATGCGCCGGACGATGCCCGCGACCTGGGGCTCGAAGCCCATGTCGAGCATGCGGTCGGCCTCGTCCAGGACCAGGATGCGAACACCGTCCAGGCGGACGAGCCTGCGCATGGCCAGGTCCTCCAGGCGACCCGGAGTGGCCACCAGGATGTCCGCGCGCGAGACCGCCTTGGACTGCTCGCGGATGCTGACCCCGCCGTAGGCGGCCGCGACGTGGAGGCCCTTGGCCCGGGCGACGTCGGCGAATTCTCCGACCACCTGCGAGGCCAGCTCGCGGGTGGGAACCAGGATCAACGCCTGGGGGCGCGCGACGGCACCGGGGGAGAGCCGCTCGGCGATGGGCAGCACGAAGGCTAGGGTCTTGCCAGATCCTGTCTGGGACTGGGCCAGGACGTCTCGTCCGGCCAACGCGTCGGCCATGACCAGAGCCTGGATGGGAAACGGGGTGGTGATCTCGCGGGCGGCGAGCGTTCGAGCCACCGGCTCGGACACGCCGAGCTCGGGGAAGCTACTTGCGATCATGCATATTCCTCCTGCGGCTCACGGGAGCCGCGACGATCCGGCGAGGCTCACTCCAACTGCGCCGAACCGTCCAAGCAGGAGGAACTGCGGAAGCGAATCCTCACGGGGCGAAAAGCAATTCACCCGTGCAATTAGCATACCAGCCGATCAGTGCGATTCCTTATCAAACCATTGGAAGGAGGAAAGATGCGAGTCGGCGTGCTCGGGACCGGAGGGGTAGGACAGACGTTGGCGGCGAAGATCGCGTCGCTCGGTCACCAGGTCGTGATGGGAACGCGAGACGTGCAGGCGGCCCTTGCCCGAAAGGAGGCGGGGTGGGGTGCCGAGCCGCTTGCGGACTGGCATGCCAAGCATGGGGACGTGAAGCTCGGGACGTTCGCCGAGGCGGCAGTGCACGCGGAGATCGTCTTCAACGCCACGCTGGGGGCCGCTTCGCTGGACGCTCTACAGGCGGCGGGCGCGGAGAACCTGGATGGCAAGGTGTTGGTCGACGTGGCCAACCCTCTCGACTTCTCGAGCGGCATGCCGCCGACCCTGTCCGTCTGCAATGCCGACTCCCTGGCCGAGCAGATCCAGCGGGGCTTTCCCGGAGCGAAGGTCGTGAAGTCGCTGAACACCGTGAACTCCGGGGTGATGGTGGACCCTAGCCAGGTCTCCGGAGGGGATCACCACATGTTCGTGAGTGGCAACGACGCCGGTGCCAGGGAGGAGGTCACCCGGATCCTGAAGGAATGGTTCGGGTGGAAGAACGTCCTCGACCTCGGGGACATCACGGCGGCCAGGGGGATGGAGATGCTTCTTGCGCTGTGGCTGCGGCTGTCCATGACCCTGCAATCGCCGGCCGTCACCATCAAGGTCGTCCAGTGAGGTAAGCAGCGGACGCGAGACGGAGGGGCGTATTCGCCCCTCCGTCTCGATATAGCGGTTCGGTCGCGTCAGCTCCGGGCGACCTTCTGCCCATCCGAGCCGACCAAGACCGCTTCCTCTTCGAGGACCTTGACGCCGGGCTCGCGCCCCTCCACGCGCAGCTGTGGGAGCCACTGCAGCCAGCTGGGCAGGTACCAGTTGCGGTTGCCGAGCAACCGCATCGTGGCCGGCACCAGAATGGTCCGCACGATCGTCGCGTCGATGAACACGGCGACCGCGAGGCCGAACCCCATCTGCTGGAGGGGCCCGAGCCGCCCGGCGGCGAACCCGATGAACACCGCGACCATGATCAGCGCGGCGCCCGTGATGAT
>JBKPGU010000068.1:0-4202 GCA_046729535.1 Actinomycetota bacterium | reverse complement strand
TTCAGCCGCTCGGCGATCCCCGGACCGGTCCAGATGCGACGCTACGGGCTGGCCCTCCTGCTGATCGTGGCGGTCACCGGGATCGGCTTCCTGCAGCGAATCATCGGGACGACCCAGCTGAGCTTCACGCAATGGTGGATCTGCATCGGCCTCGCCTCGAGCCTGGTGGCGGTCGAGGAGCTCGTCAAGGTCTTCCTCCGCCGCCGCCCAGCTCCGAGCACCAACCCCGCCGTCTCCGACAGCCTCGTGCCGGTGTCAACGTAAGAAGGAGGACCCGATCATGGCGTTCAACCTGCGAAATCGACACTTCGTCAAGGAGCTCGACTTCACGCCCGACGAGCTTCGCTTCCTGCTAAAGCTGGCGGCCGAGCTGAAGGCGGCGAAAAGCGGCGGCTACGAGAGGCAGCGGCTTGCCGACAAGAACATCGCGCTGATCTTCGAGAAGACATCAACCCGCACACGGACGGCGTTCGAAGTGGCCGCCCACGATCAGGGCGCGCACGTCACCTACCTCGAGCCCACGGGATCGCAGATCGGACACAAGGAGTCGATGAAGGACACGGCCCGCGTGCTCGGTCGCACGTTCGACGGCATCGAATATCGCGGCTTCGCGCAGGAGACGGTGGAGACCCTCGCGGAGCACGCGGGCGTTCCGGTGTGGAACGGACTCACCGACCAGTTCCACCCCACGCAGATTCTGGCGGACGTCCTGACCATGACCGAGCACAGCGACAAACACCTCACCGAGATCGCGTACTGCTACCTCGGCGACGCGCGCAACAACATGGGCAACTCGCTGATGGTCGCGGGCTGCAAGCTGGGGATGGACGTCCGCTTGTGCGCGCCGGAGCATCTCTGGCCGAAGGAGGACCTCGTCAAGACGTGCAACGTCATCGCCGGCGAGACCGGCGCGCGGCTCACGCTCACGGATGACGTCGACGAAGGCGTGCGCGGCGCCGACTTCCTCTATACGGACGTGTGGGTATCGATGGGAGAGGACCCGAGCGTCTGGGCCGAGCGGATCGAACTCCTCAAGCCCTACCAGGTGAACCTCGGCGTCATCAACCGTACCGGCAACCCGAGGGTCAAGTTCCTTCACTGCCTCCCTGCGTTCCACAACAAGGAGACGAAGGTCGGCAAAGAGATCTTCGAGAAGTACGGCCTCGACGGCATGGAGGTCACCGACGAGGTCTTCGAGTCCGAGTACTCGATCGTCTTCGACCAGGCCGAGAACCGGATGCACACCATCAAGGCCGTGATGGTCGCGACGCTGGGCGACTGATCGGAGGCAGCGTGAGGGTGGTCGTGGCGCTGGGCGGGAACGCGCTCCTCCGGCGCGGGGAGCCGATGACCGCCAGCGCCCAGCGAGCGAACATCAGACGGGCCGCCCCCGCGCTGGGGGCGGTGGCCCGCAAGCACGGGCTGGTGGTGACGCACGGCAACGGCCCGCAGGTGGGGCTGCTGGCGCTCCAGTCGTCCGCATACGACGCGGCGAACGCCTTTCCACTCGACATCCTCGGTGCGCAGACCGAGGGGATGATTGGTTACGTCCTCGAACAGGAAATGGGCAACGTGCTGCCGTTCGAGGTGCCGTTCGCGACGATCTTGACGATGGTCGAGGTCGAAGCATCCGATCCGGCCTTTCAGAACCCGACGAAGTTCGTCGGTCCTGTCTACGACAAGTCGGCCGCCGACAACCTCGCCGCCAAGGAGGGCTGGACCTTCAAGCAGGATGGCGAGGCGTGGCGTCGCGTCGTACCGTCGCCCGAGCCCCGACGCATCTTCGAGATCCGCCCCATCGAGTGGCTTCTCGATCGGGGCGTGGTCGTGATCTGCGCTGGAGGCGGCGGTGTTCCGACCATGTACGAGGGCGCGCAGGGCGAAGGCCAGAGCCGAACGCTGACCGGCGTGGAAGCCGTGATCGACAAGGACCTCGCGACGGAGCTCCTCGCCCGCCAGCTCGAAGCGGACCTGTTCCTCATGGCGACGGACGTCGACGGCGTCTATGCGGATTGGGGCACCCCGAACGAGCGAGCGCTGCGGGACGTGACCGCCCGTGAGCTCCGGGAAGGCTCATTCGCCGCGGGATCGATGGGGCCGAAGGTCGAAGCGGCGGTCCG
Organism: Actinomycetota bacterium; assembly: GCA_046729535.1. Classification (GTDB taxonomy): domain Bacteria; phylum Actinomycetota; class UBA4738; order UBA4738; family UBA4738; genus JBKPGU01. The sequence goes on along the minus strand of JBKPGU010000068.1, from coordinate 2,082 downwards.
ATTCGTGGAGCGCACCGGTAACCGCGCGGCGATCGGCTCGCTGGAGCAGATCGAGGCCATCGTGGAGGGCAAGGCAGGAACGCAGGTCGTCGCCGGGTGACCTACTGAGCACAGGACGGAGGGCGCTGATGGGAACGTTCGGGGTCAATTCGGAGGTCGGCAAGCTGCGCAAGGTCATGGTTCACCGTCCGGAGCTGAGCCTCCGGCGACTCACGCCGACCAACCACGACGATCTGCTCTTCGACGACGTCCTGTGGGTCGAGCGTGAGCAGTACGAACACGACCAGTTCGTGGCCCGGATGCGCGAGCGTGGGGTCGAGGTCCACTACTTCGAGCAGCTGCGGGCGGAGGCCCTCGCTGCGAGCGACGAGGGGCGAAGCAGGCTCGTCTCTCTCGTCGCGTCGGAGTACACGGTGGGCGTTTCCCTCGTGGACGAGGTGCGCAACATCCTGTGGCAACTCCCTCCCGACATCCTTGCCCGCCATCTCATCGGCGGGCTGACGGTTGAGGAGTCGGGGATCGACCTCGGGAAGTTCCGCGAGTTCTCGCTGGGGGCAGCCGCGCTCGAGGACACCAGCGCCTTCATCCTTCCGCCACTCCCCAACACGCTGTTCACGCGCGACTCGTCGTGCTGGATCTACGGCGGCGTCTCGCTGAACCCGATGTACTGGCCGGCGCGACGGCTCGAGGCCTACAACGTCGCGGCGATCTACCGCTACCACCCCATGTTTCAGGGTGACGGCTTCGAGTACTGGTATCCGGAGCTGGGCGACGATGGGCGGTTCAACGTCAGCGACTTCGGGCGGTCGTCGCTCGAGGGCGGCGACGTCCAGCCGATCGGCCACGGCACCGTGCTCATCGGCCTCAGCGAACGCTCGCAGGCGCGCATGATCGAGCAGATCGCCAGGGCGCTGTTCTCCAGGGGCGCCGCGGAGCGGGTCATCGCCGTCGTGATGACCAAGGACCGGGCCCACATGCACCTGGACACGGTGTTCACCATGCTCGACCGGGACAAGGTGACCATCTACCCGAAGGTGATGAACGAGGTCCGCGCGATCAGCCTCCGTCCGAGCGGCGCCGCGGGGCGCTTCCACGTCACCGAGGAGTCGGGATTCCTTCCCGCGGTCGCCAATGCGATGGGGGTCAAGGAGCTCCGCGTCGTCGAGACGGGAGGCGATGAGTACCAGCAGGCCCGTGAGCAGTGGGACGACGGCAACAACGTCGTCGCCATCGAGCCCGGCGTGGTCGTGGCCTACGAGCGGAACACCGGGACCATCGCCGCGATGCGCGAGGCCGGCATCGAGGTGGTCGCGATCGAGGGATTCGAGCTCGGCAAGGGTCGCGGCGGCGGTCACTGCATGACCTGTCCGCTCCAGCGCGACCCCGTGTGACGGGGAAAGGGGTGATCGAGATGACCGGTAGGGATTGGGTCATCGCGGCGGTCGTCGCCCTTCTCGTCGTTGGGCTCGTCGCGTTCGCGAGGGGCCGCGTCCATCACCGGGGCGATGACGTGGGTGCGTTCGGTAGTGCTCCCCACGCGTCGGTCGTCCTGGTCCGGAGCGACTGAGGGCGGTCCGATGGCTGACGATGCGCACGGCAACGGAGATCGGGGGTCGCCGACGGAGGCTCCGTCTCGACCACGGCCCCCGACAATGCTCGACGCGGTCCTTCCCATCGCCGTCCTGATCGTCCTGATCGCGACGACGATCGCGATCTTCGGGATCGCGGCGACCGACGGACCGCTGCAGATCGCGCTGTTCGTGAGCGCGGCCTTCGCCAGCCTGATCGCGTTCAAGAACGGCTACACGGTCGCCTCGGTTGCCGACGCGGCGGTGGGGGGCGTCACGACCGCGATGGGCGCGATCTTCATCCTGCTCGCGGTCGGCGCGTTGATGGGCACCTGGAACATGTCCGGGACGATCCCATCGGTCGTCCACGTCGGGATCGGTCTGCTCAGCCCGACGTTCTTCTTCCTCGCGACGGCGGCGATCTGCGCCCTCGTCGGGATGGTGACGGGGAGTTCGTGGACGACCGCAGGGACGCTCGGCGTGGCGTTCGTCGGGATGGCGAAGGTCCTCGGCG
>JBKPGU010000067.1:0-8641 GCA_046729535.1 Actinomycetota bacterium | reverse complement strand
CAACCGACTCACCGCAAAGCCAGGCCAGCGCCAGCGGGTAGTCGAGATCTTGCTCGAGTCCGGCAGGCTCTTCAACGACAATCCAGCCTGTCTCTTGTATGTGGTCAGCGAATCCACCGACGATCCCAACCTCATCTGGGTGATCGACCTGTGGACCAGCGAGGAAGCGCACGCCGAGGCACTGAAGGCGCCTGAGCTGCGGCCCTTCGTGGAGCAGGCGATGCCGCTTCTGGAGGGCATGCCCGAGCAGATCGAAGTTCGGCCGGTGGGTGGGAAAGGGCTGCCAGGGTGACGCGTCGCTGAGCGGGTCTCAGCCCACCAGGGAGCCGACCGCTAGGGCCTCGAAGTTCTCGTACAGGTTCGGGGCTCCTGCCTTTTCGCGGGCTCGCTTCGCCGCAGGGCCGACTCGGTCCCAGGATCCCGCCACCCACAGCCAGTCGTACACAAGGTCGCGGTCCAGAAGGTCGTTCTTCACGAGCGTGGCGACCGTCTCGTTGAACCCGAGCACGGTCCGGACGTGGGGGTCGTTCGCCTCGGCCGCCTCCGGATCGAAGTGGTCGGCGAAGATCGCCCGCGCTGCTTCCGAGACGCCGCTCATCGCGGCCAGCTTGGCGAGCTCCACCACGAGGACTGCGTCGTCATGGGTTCCGGCCATGTGACCCTCCTTCAGAATGGGCGGGACGTGCCAGGGATTGCTCGGGCGTAGTCCAGTTTTTCGCGAGAACTGGCCTATGGTAAAGAGCCAGTTAGCATGCGAGATGACGAGGCCAGATGGCTCCGTCTCGAACGGGGCAAAGGCGAGACGCTGCGGGCGGCGCTCGAGCGGATGCTTCGCGAAGCGATCGTCTCGGGCGCTCTTCGCCCAGGCGTGCGGCTGCCATCCTCGCGCGGGCTGGCCGCCCACCTCGGCATCTCCCGCGGTGTCGCCACGGAAGCCTACGGCCAGCTCGCGGCTCAGGGCTTCCTCGTCAGCCGCACGAAGTCGGTTCCGGTCGTTGCCCACGTGGCCTCGTCGGTGCCCCCGGCCATCCTTCGGAGAGTCGAGCCACCACCACCACGCTTCGACCTCACCCCCACGACGCCCGACGTGGCGCTGTTCCCGCGACGACGTTGGCTCTCCGCGCTCTCGGAGGTGATGCGAACGGCCCCGTCAGCCGCATTCGACTACGGCGACCCGCGGGGGGAACCTGAGCTGCGCGAAGCGCTGGCCGATCAGCTGGGGCGGACGCGCGGTGTGGTCGCAGCGCCCGAGCAGATCGTCATCGTGAACGGCACCGCCCAGGGCATCGACCTGCTCGCCCGGCTGCTCTCCCGTCGCGGAGCCCGCCGCGTCGCATTCGAGGATCCGTCGCTCGGCACGCAACCGCAGCGGCTGGAGGCCAACGGCTTAAAGCCCATCGCGGATCCCGTGGACCGCGAGGGGCTGGTCGTGGAGGGCCTCGAGGCAGATGCTGCCCTGGTCACGCCGGCACACCAGTTCCCGACGGGAGCCGTGCTAAGCGGCGGCCGACGACGTCAACTCCTCGAATGGGCGCGCCGATGTGACGGGCTGGTGATCGAAGACGACTACGACGCGGAGTTCCGCTACGACCGCGCGCCGATCCGTGCCCTGCAGGGCCTCGATCGCAGTCGGGTCGCCTACCTCGGCACCACCTCGAAGACGCTTGCTCCAGCGCTTCGTCTGGCCTGGGCGGTCGTCCCCGAGCACCTCGCCGACGAGGTGGCGGACATCAAGCACCTCCTGGATGTGTGCTCACCCCCGATCGACCAGCGCGCACTCGCCCACCTCATCCGCTCCGGGGAGTACGAACGGCACGTCCGTCGAGCCCGGACGACCTACCGACGCCGCCGAGATGCGCTCATGGCGGCCCTGCGCCGACATCTCCCTGACCTGCCGGTCGAAGGGATCGCCGCCGGGTTGCACCTCCTCGTTCGGCTCCCGCAGGTCGACGATGACGAAGCAGTCGCGGTGCGGGCGGAACAGCGGGGTGTTCGAGTGGCGCCTCTTTCTCGCTACACCCACGGGACATATTCGGGATCCGGTCTCGTGATCGGATACGGGCGGGTTCACGAAACAGCCATCCCAACAGCGATTCGCACACTCGCGACCGCACTGTCGCTCCCAAGAGCTTGATCTCCCAGTGTGACAGTGACCCCTCGCAAAGCGATCGGTCGTTCCGCGACGCCTTGGCGCGGCATGGTCGGTGCCGCTAGCCTGGGCGGCCGTGCTTTCCACCACAGCCGAAGACGCCCGGCGCTTCCTCGTTCGGCGCCAGCAGCTGGCGCCGCCGCGTTCGCTGAGAGGTGGCCCGGAAGCCATCCTCAAGGTCGTCGAACGGCTCGGCTCGGTCCAGTTCGACCCGCTCGCGGTCGCCGGACGGAACCATGACCTGGTGCTCCACGCCCGCGTCAAGGGCTACCGCAGCGAGTGGACGGACAGGCTGCTCTACGACAGACGCGAGCTGTTCGAGGCCTACAACAAGGGCCTGAGCCTGCTTCTCACGAGCGAGCTGCCGTGGTACCGCGTGTCGTGGACCCAGACGGTGAACGCGCAGCGCATCCTCGCGGAGCACACGGACGTCGCCGGGCGCGTGCTCGAGCGGATCCGTGCCGAAGGGCCGCTCTCGTCGCTCGACTTCGAACGTGGTCCAACCATCGACTGGTGGTTGGGGCCGTCCAGCGTCGTGCGCCTCGTTTTGGAGTCGTATGCGGCAACCGGCGTGCTGGGGCTGGCACGGCGCAAGGGCAACCGCCGTTACTACGACCTCATCGAGCGGCTGTTTCCAGCGGACCTCCTGTCGCGCGAGATCCCTCGCGGCGAACAGCTCCGGCACAAGATGCTGTCGCGGTTCCGCGCGCACGGCCTGGCGGGTGCCAGTGGGGGAGGCGATATGTGGGGTGGCTTGGGCTACGCGAGGGCGGACCCGAGGAGCCCCGGCCCGTCGCGGACCGAAATGCGCGAGCAGCTCGTCGCCGAGGGCGAGCTCGTCCCGGTCACGGTCGAAGGGCTGCGCGGCAAACGGTTCGTTTTGCGCGATGAGGTCGACCTGCTCGATGGTTGGCCTGTTCAGCCGGCGGTGTCATTCATCGCGCCGCTCGACCCGCTCGTGTGGGACCGCAGCCTCCTCAAGCCGCTGTTCGACTTCGATTGGGCGTGGGAGGTCTACGTCCCGGAACCCAAGCGCCGGTGGGGCTACTACGTGCTGCCGATCCTGTTCGGCGATCGATTCGTTGGGCGGATCGAACCACGAATCGATGGAGGCAAAGGGACTGTGCGAATCATTGGCCTCTCGTGGGCAGAAGGCTTCGACGCTCGCCGCGCTCAGGGGTTCGTCGAAGGAATGCGCGACGCACTGCGCGCGTACGCTCGCTTCGCTCGCACCGATCGGGTGGAGTGGGCACCGCACCTGGGTCGAGAGAGGCGGATGTTCTCCACCCGGCCCTGAAACGCAGTGGCTAGGATCAGAACTTGCGGCGGGGGCGGTGGCGCTGCATCCCTACGCGGCGGCCTCGGCTGGTGAACACCAGGCGCGGGGGCGCCACGACCATCCCTTCGGCTTCGAACTCCTCGCCGAGCTGCAGGCGGGCGGCCATCCGGCTCACGTCGCCCTGCTGGGACGGCGTGACCAGGGTGACGCCCATGCCGGTGGCACCGGCCCGGGCGGTCCGGCCCACGCGGTGCACGTAGCCGTTGTCGTCTGAGGGCGGGTCGTAGTTGATGACGTGGGCGATGTTCTCCACGTCCAGGCCGCGGGCGGCCACATCGGTGGCGATCAGGGTCGAGATCTTCCCGGAGACGAACTTGGCCAGCGTTCGCTCCCGCTGCTGCTGGGAGAGGTCGCCGTGCATGGCCGCGACCGAGAGGCCCTTCTGCTTGAGCTTCATGGCCAGGCGGTCGGCGCCGCGCTTTGTCCTGACGAACACCAGGGCCAGGCCGGGCTCCGCGAGCAGCAGCTCGATGAGGGCGTCCACCTTGCCGTGTTCGCTGACCGGAATGAACCGGTGGCCGGCCTCGTCGACGGTGGCCTTGGCCCCGACGATCTCGTGGAGGACGGCGTCGTTCGTGTACCGGGAGGCGAGCTGCCCGACTGCGCCCTCCAGCGTGGCCGAGAAGAACATGGTCTGGCGCTTCGCCGGGAGACGCCGAACGATGGCCGCGACCTGCGGCTCGAACCCCATGTCGAGCATGCGGTCGGCCTCGTCCAGGATCAGGATGCGGATGCCGGAGAGACGGACCTGGCCGCGGTCGCAGAGGTCCTCCAGGCGGCCGGGCGTGGCCACCAGGATGTCGGCGGTGCGGACGTCGCGCTGCTGCTCGCGGATGCTGACGCCGCCATACGCGGCCGCGACCTTGAGGTTCATGGCGCGGGCGACGTCGTCGAACTCCCGGACCACCTGCGAGGCGAGCTCGCGGGTGGGGACCAGGACCAGGGCCTGGGGGCGCTGGCTGGCGCCGGGCGTGAGTTGCTCGACGATGGGAAGCGCGAAAGCCAGGGTCTTGCCCGAGCCGGTCTTCGACTTGGCCAGGACGTCTCGCCCGGCGAGCGCATCCTCCATGACGAGAACCTGGATGGGGAATGGTGCGGTGATGCTCCTCGCAGCGAGCGCGTCGGCGACGACGGCGGACACGCCAAGCTGGGGGAAGGTGGTGCTCTGGGTCATGCGTATGTTCCTCTCTGCGGCCTGTCTAAGGTCGCGAACGAACCGGCGAGGTCTCGATTCCCTGACGCCGATCCATCCGAAGAGGAACTTCGAACCGAACCCTCACCAGGCGATCGACGATCGCCTGTGCCCAAAGGATACCAGCCATGACGACACTAGGAGGGAGTCGATTGTTTGTCAGAACCGACCTGGCTCCAACAGGACCTCTTAGGAAGTTAGGAATGAAGCGTTTGGCGGAGGACGTAGTGGAGGATTCCTCCGTGCTTGAAGTAGTCGACCTCTTTCGGAGTGTCGATCCTGACCGTCACCTTGAACGCTTTGCCGGTGTCCGTCTCTACTCTTAGTTCTTTCGGGATCCCGCCGTAGCCCTCTTCCAGGCCCACAACCGAGTACTCCTCTTTCCCTGTCAGGCCCAGGCTCTCGGCGTTCTCTCCTTCCTTGAACTGCAGCGGCCAGATGTCCATGCCGATCAGGTTGCTTCTGTGGATCCGCTCGAAGCTTTCGGCGATGACCGCGCCCACTCCCTGGAGCCTCGGCCCCTTCGCGGCCCAGTCCCTCGACGAACCACTGCCGTACTCCTTGCCCGCCAGCACGATCAACGGCACGCCGTCCTCCTGGTACAGGACGGCTGCGTCGTATATCGGCATCTGCGCGCCGTCGGGGAGGTGCACCGTGTACCCGCCCTCGACGCGCGGGACAAGCTTGTTCCGGATCCGGATGTTGGCGAACGTCCCCCGGACCATCACCTCGTGGTTGCCGCGGCGGCTCCCATACGAGTTGAAGTCCCTCGGCTCGACGCCGTGTTCGATCAGCCACTTCCCTGCGGGTGAGTCCTTCTTGATCGACCCCGCCGGCGAGATGTGGTCCGTGGTCACGCTGTCGCCGACCCACACCAGCACCCGAGCACCCTTGATGTCGTGCCGCGGGGGCGGCTTGGACGGCATCCCCGCGAAGTACGGGGCCTTCCTGATGTACGTCGAATCCTCAGTCCACCGGTAGCGCTGGCCCTTCGGGACGTCGAGCTTGTCCCACTCCGGGTTGTTGCCTCTGAAGATGTCCGCGTAGTCCTTCTTGAACATGTCGGACTCGACGGCGTCGCGGACGGCCGCCTGGACCTCCTCGTTCGACGGCCAGATGTCCTTCAACATCACCGGCTTGCCGTCGGCGCCCTCGCCGATCGGCTCGTTGTACGGGTCCCAGTCCATCGAACCCGCGATCGCATACGCCACGACCAGCGGGGGCGAGGCCAGGAAGTTCATCCGGCAGTCGGGGTTGATCCGCCCCTCGAAGTTGCGGTTGCCGGAGAGCACAGAGGCCACCACCAGGTCGCCTTCGGCCACCGCTTCGCCCACGCCGGCCAGCAGCGGGCCGGAGTTCCCGATGCACGTCGTGCACCCGTACCCCACCAGGTTGAAGCCGAGCTTCTCGAGGTACGGCAGCAGGCCTGAGCGCTCGTAGTAGTCGATGACCACGCGCGAGCCGGGCGCCAGCGAACGCTTCACCCACGGCTTGGCCTCCAGGCCGCGCTCGACTGCGTTCTTGGCCAGGAGGGCGGCTCCCAGCATCACCGAGGGGTTCGACGTGTTGGTGCACGAGGTGATGGCGGCGATCACCACGCAACCATTCCCGACCGTGGTCTTAGTGCCGTCCTCCAGGGTCACCGGGATGCCGTTCTCCTTGGGCGGCTCAGGGGCGACGCGGCTGGGCGAGCCGGGTGGGTAGGGGAAGGAGTTCGCCCCTCCGTCGCCGCCCGGATCCGACTGCGAGGGCGGGTCGCTGGCCGGGAAGGATTCGGCCGAGGCTTCCTCGACTGTCCCGGGCCGAACGTTGAACGGCAGCTGTGAGCCCCCGCCCTCGCCCATCATGTGCACTTCCCGCCTGGCCTCGGTCGGAGGGGAGCTGGGCTGTCCTTCGAGCATCGCGGCCAGGGCCGAACGGTAGATCTCCTTCGCCTGGTCGAGCGGCACGCGGTCCTGGGGCCTCGTTGGGCCGGCCAACGAGGGCACCACCGTGGAGAGGTCGAGTTCGAGCTTCTCGGAGAAGGCCGGCTCGGGCGAGTCCTCTGAGTGCCACAGGCCCTGCTCCTTCGCGTACGTTTCGACCAGTTGGACCTGCCCTTCGGGACGGCCGGTGAACCGGAGGTAGTGCAGCGTCTGCTCGTCGATGGGGAAGATCGTCACCGTCGAGCCGTACTCCGGCGACATGTTCCCGATGGTGGCCCGGTTCTCGACCGGCACGCGGGCCACGCCGGGCCCGTAGAACTCGACGAACTTCCCGACCACGCCGTGCTGGCGGAGCATCTGGGTCACGGTCAGGACCAGGTCGGTGGCAGTCGAGCCTTCGGGCATCTCGCCGTCCAGCCGAAAACCGACCACACGCGGGATGAGCATCGAGATGGGCTGACCGAGCATGGCCGCCTCGGCCTCGATCCCGCCCACGCCCCACCCCAGCACGCCCAGGCCGTTGACCATCGGCGTGTGCGAGTCGGTCCCGACCAGCGTGTCGGGGTACGCCACGCCGTCGGCGGTCCACACCACCTGCGAGAGGTATTCGAGGTTCACCTGGTGGCAGATGCCGGTGTTCGGCGGGACCACCCGGAAGTTGTCGAACGAGGCCTGGCCCCACCGGAGGAACAGGTAGCGCTCGCGGTTGCGTTCGAACTCCAGCTCGGCGTTGCGCAGGAAGGCGTCGGGCCGCCCGACCACGTCGGCGATGATCGAGTGGTCGATGACCAGGTCGACCGGGATGTGCGGGTTGATCTTCCCCGGGTCGCCGCCCATGTCGGCCATGGCGTCGCGCATGGCCGCCAGGTCCACCACGGCCGGCACGCCGGTGAAGTCCTGCATCAGCACGCGGGCGGGGGCGAACGTGATCTCCTTCGACGGCTGGGCGTTCGGGTCCCAGCCGGCCAGTGCCTCGATGTCCGCGGCGCGAACATTCAGCCCGTCCTCGTACCGCAGGAGGTTCTCCAGCAGGATCTTCAGCGAGTAGGGGAGTCGCGCGGCGCCGGCGAACCGGTCCGAAAGCCCGTCCAGCCGGAAGATGTCGACCGATCGATCGCCGACCGAGAGCTTGGCCTTCGCGCCGAAGCTGTCCTGAGGCACGTTCATCGCTCCTTCGAGCGGCGCGGGCGCCGCGGCCCGCAGAGGTCGCCCCCGGGCACTACGGGAAGGCGAACGCTCTGCTACCTACGATGCTACGCCGCTCGGTCGGGACGCACCTTGCCGACGGTGGTGGGACAATCGAAGCGACCGCCATGAGCTTCCTGACGGCGACCGCTGCCACCCCGGCCGATCTCTGGGCGGCTCGGAGCCAGATGGCGTTTTCCCTCGGCTGGCACGTGATCGTGGCGTGCCTGGGCGTCGGATTCCCCGCCCTGGTGCTGATCGCCGAATGGCGAGGCCATCGAACCGGCGATCCGACGTACGCGCTTCTGGCCCGCAGGTGGGCCAAGGCGTTGGGCGTCCTGTTCGCCGTGGGAGCCGTCTCCGGAACCATCCTCTCGTTCGAGATGGGGATCCTGTGGCCCGGCATGATGGGCACGTTCGGTGAGGTGATCGGGCTGCCCTTCGCGATGGAAGGGGTCGCCTTCTTCATCGAGGCGATCTTCCTGGGGATCTACCTGTACGCGTGGGACCGGCTCCCCCCGCGGGCGCACATGTTGAGCGGGATCCCCATCGTGGTGGCCGGCGTGGCCTCTGCCTTCTTCGTGGTCGCCGCCAACGCCTGGATGCAGCAGCCCCGGGGGTTCGATCTGGTGAACGGCCGGGTGACGAACGCGAACCCGTGGGCGGCGATGTTCAACCCGGCCACTCCGCCGCAGACCACCCACATGATCCTCGCCGCCCTGATGGTGTCGGGCTTCCTGGTCTCCAGCGTGTACGCCGTGGCAATGGCCAGAGGGAAACGGGACCGATACCACCGCTTGGGGTTCGTGCTCCCGTTCGTCTTCGCCGCCGTGGTGACCCCGGTACAGATA
>JBKPGU010000066.1:0-8373 GCA_046729535.1 Actinomycetota bacterium | reverse complement strand
GCTCCGGGTCGATCTGGGCGAGGGAGTGGTGTTCCCCACCCCGGTGCTGGCGGCTTCGGGCTGCTTCAACTCGGGCCGGGAGATGGCCGAGATCACGGATCTCTCTCGACTTGGTGGCATCGTGACGAAAAGCGTCACCCTCGGACCGACCAGGGGCCGGTCGACGCCCAGGATGGCCGAGACGCCCTCGGGGATGTTGAACGCCATCGGCCTGCAGAACCCCGGCGTCGAGGAGTTCCTGGCGAAGGACGGACCGTTCATCGCATCGCTGCCCGTTCCGGTGATGATCTCCGTGGCCGGAACCAGCGTTGAGGAGTTCGCCCAGGTCACGCTCAGGGTTCGGGAGATGCCCAACGTGGTCGCCATCGAGGCGAACATCTCCTGCCCCAACGTGGCGCACCGCAACCAGGTGTTCGCCTGCCATCCCATCGACGCGGCCGAGGTGATCGCGGCGATGAGCAGGCTGACCCGACTCCCGATCTTCGCCAAGCTCACCGCCGACGTCACCGACATCGTGGGCGTGGCCGAGGCCTGCCTTCGGGCCGGTGCCCACGGCCTGTCGCTCATCAACACCCTGCTCGGGATGGCCATCGACGTCGAGACCTTCCGCCCCAAGCTCGGCGCCGCGACAGGAGGGCTCTCGGGTCCGGCCATACGGCCCGTGGCGGTCCGGTGCATCTACCAATGCGCGCAGGCGTTCCCCGGCGCCCCCATCATCGGGATCGGCGGCGTCACCCGGGGGGCGGATGCGGTCGAGCTGCTCCTGGCCGGAGCGTGGGCCGTGCAGGTGGGAACGGCCAACTTCTTCCGTCCAGACGTGATCGGGGACGTGGCCGGAGAGATCGGCGAGTTCCTGGCGCGCAAGGGCCTCTCCAGCCCCGCCGATCTCACCGCACGGGTTCGGGCTGGCGAGCGTGTTCCCGAACCCGCCCAACCGCTGTAGCTGTGCCTCGCAACCCGATCATCGTCGCCGCCGACACGGCCGACCCGGCCGAAGCGGAAGCCCTCGCCAAGCGGCTCTCGGGCGTGGTTGCCATGGTCAAGGTCGGTCTGACCTTGTTCGTGGCTGCCGGGCCCGACTGCGTCGAACGCGTCCGAGAGCACGCTCCGGTCTTCCTGGATCTCAAGCTGCATGACATCCCGAAGCAGGTCGAGGGGGCCTCGCGGAGCGCGGGCCGCCTCGGGGTCGCCCTCCTCTCGGTCCATTCCCTTGGGGGTCATGACATGGTTCGGGCGGCGGTGGAGGGCGCGGCGGAGGGGGCGGCACAGATCGGCGTCGAGCCTCCCGCCGTCATCGGTATCACGGTGCTGTCCAGCCTGGCCGGAGAAGGACTGGCCTCGCCCGCCTCGCTCGCCTTTGAGGCGGTGAGCGCCGGGGCCGCAGGCGTGGTGGTCTCCGGCGAGGACGTGGCGGTGGTTCGCGAGGCCCTGGGGCCGAGCGCCGTCCTGGTGGTCCCCGGGATCCGCCCCGGGGGGCAGCCAGCCAACGACCACGTCCGCATTCTCTCGCCGGGCGAGGCCATGGAGCGCGGTGCCGACTACATCGTGGTCGGTCGGCCGATCACGGGATCGACCGATCCCGCAGCGGCTGCGCGAGGAGTCCTCCGCGAAGTCGGAATCGATTGAGGATCGGGATTCGAGGCTGACCGTTATCTAGAGGTTCACGTCTCGTCAGAGCGCATTTCGTGCGATTGCCCCGCTCAGAGCGCCGTGCATATAATCGCGCCGCTTTCGGGGGGGAACCCCAAGGATGAATCTCGACGAAGGAGGCAGCATGCCCCTACCGAACCTGACCGAAGAGCAGCGGAGGCAGGCCCTGGCCAAGGCGGCGGAAGCCCGCAAGGCGCGCGCCGAACTGAAGGGTCAACTGAAAGCAGAGAAGATGTCCCTCCGCGACGTCCTTTCGAAGCAGGGCGACGACATCGTCGGGAAGATGAAGGTGTCCTCCGTTCTCGAGGCACTGCCCGGGGTGGGGAAGGTCCGGGCAAGAAAGATCATGGAGCGCCTGGACATCTCGGCGACCCGTCGCGTTCGAGGATTGGGCGCGAAACAGAAGGATGCGCTGCTCACCGAGTTCTCGAAGCGGTAGGTATACACAGCTGCCCCCGAGGTTCACATAGCCCATCTCTTCGTCATCTCCGGCCCCTCCGGCGTCGGCAAGACGAGCATCGTTCGGCCGTTGCTCGAGATGCGGCCCGACCTGGTTTTCTCGGTCTCCGCGACGACGCGGCTCCCACGGCCCGGCGAGATCGACGGACGGGACTATCGCTTCGTCTCACCGGCAACGTTCCAGGAGCTGGTCGTCGACGGCGGCTTCCTGGAATGGGCCGAGGTGTTCGGGCACCGGTACGGAACGCTCATCGCGCCGATCGCCGATGCCCTGGCCGACGGACACGACGTCCTCCTGGAGATCGACGTGCAGGGTGCCCGTTCCGTTCGGACTCGGTTCCCGGATGCCGTGTTGATCTTCATCGTCCCTCCCTCCGCCTCGAACTTCCTGCAGCAGCTGCAAGAGCGGCTGCGGAAGCGAGGAAGCGAGAGTAAGCGCGAGATCGCTCGCCGATTGGCAGCCGCTCGGGACGAGATGGAGGAAGCGTCCTGGTTCGACCACGTGGTGGTCAACGATGACGTCGAGCGGGCTGCGGCCGAGGTCGCCGCTATAATCGATCAGCACGCGAATGTGTGACTGCGCACGGTCACACCGGTCTTCGGGATCTCCCACGAACAAGAGCAACGCCGGAAGGAGCAAACCATCACATGATCGAGCCCAAGATCGACGAACTCCAGGAGCGAGTCGACTCCCGCTACACGTTGGTCATCCTGGCCGCAAAGAGAGCCCGGGAGATCAACTCGTACTACAACCAGCTCGGGGAGGGGCGTGGGGAGTACGTTCCCCCGCTCGTCGAGACCGGCGACCTGCGCTCCAAGCCGCTGGCCATCGCCCTCCAGGAGGTCGCCGAGGGCAAGGTGAGCTTCGAGCGGCTCGAAGCGCCCCCTTCGGACTGATCTGAGGGGCCACATGACCAGCCAGGTCGGCGGGCCCGATCCTTCGATCCTCGCCGGAAAGCGCATCCTCCTCGGCGTGACGGGGGGCATCGCCGCGTACAAGTCGGCCCTTCTGGCGAGGCTGCTGATCGGGGGCGGCGCCGAGGTCCAGGTCGTCATGACTCCGGCGGCCACGCGCTTCGTGGGCCCCGACACCTTCGCCGCCCTGACACGCCGCCCCGTCCACTCCGACGTGTTCGAGCAGACCGATGTAGTTCTCCATGTGCGTCTGGCGCATGAGGCTGAGCTGGCGGTGGTGGCCCCCGCCACCGCGAACGTGCTGGCGAAGCTGGCCCTCGGGCTGGCGGACGATCTGCTGACCTCGGCCCTCCTCGAGGCGACCTGTCCCTTGGTGGTGGCTCCGGCCATGCACACCGGCATGTGGGAGCATCCCGCCACGCAGGCGAACCTGGAGGCCCTGATCCGGCGAGGCGTGGTGACGGTGGGGCCCGGGTCCGGCCCGTTGGCCGCGGGCGACGAGGGACTGGGGCGGATGGCCGAGCCGGAGGAGATCTTCCAGGCGGTCGTTCGGCGCATCGGTCGTCGTGGCGCGGACCCCGACCTGAGCGGGCGGCGGATCCTGGTCACGGCCGGTCCTACCTACGAGCCCATCGACCCGGTCCGGTTCATCGGCAACCGGTCCAGCGGGAAGATGGGGTTCAAGGTCGCCGCGGAGGCGGCCGCCCGTGGGGCCACGGTCACGCTGGTGTCGGGTCCCGTCGCCCTCGGTGATCCGGCCGGGGTGGAGGTCGTGCGGGTCGAGACCGCCGACCAGATGGCGAGAGAGGTCCTCGATCGGTACGGGACCGTCGACGCCGTCGTGATGGCGGCCGCCGTGGCCGACTGGCGCCCGAACGAGATAGCCCGGTCGAAGCTGAAGAAGGACGCCGGCCCGGCCGAGCTGAAGCTCCAGACCACCCAGGACATCCTGGCTACTCTCGGGAAGCGGAAGGAAGGCCAGATCTTGGTCGGCTTTGCCGCCGAAGCCGCCGACGACCCCGCTCCCGAGGGACGAAGGAAGCTGGCGGAGAAGAACCTCGATCTGTTGGTGGCGAACGTGGTCGGGAGGCCCGGGACCGGGTTCGGAGCGGGAACCAACCAGGCGGCCATCCTGGCTGCAACCGGCGAGGACGTGGGGCTCCGCGACTGGACGAAAGCTGAGTTGGCGGGTGCCATCTGCGATCGGGTGGTCTCGCTCCTGTCGCCGCCCGGAGCCGGCGACGCGAACGCCGGCGCCTGAAAGCGGTCGGATTCGGCGTCAGAGGCAGCCTGTATAATCCGCCGGACCATGCCCAGGCATTACCTCTTCACGTCGGAATCCGTCACCGAGGGGCACCCGGACAAGCTCGCGGATCAGATCTCCGACGCCGTCCTGGACTCCATCCTGGCCGACGATCCCCAAGGCCGCGTCGCGTGCGAGACACTGGTGACCACCGGCGTCGTCATCGTCTCCGGAGAGATATCAACCGAGATCTACGTCGACGTGCCGAAGGTTGTCCGCGACACCGTCACCGGCATCGGGTACACAGATGCGAAGTCGGGCATCGATGGCGACACGTGCGGGGTCATGGTTGCCATCCAGGAGCAGTCCTCGGACATCGCCCAGGGCGTCGACAAGTCCTACGAGGTCCAGCACGGCGAGGCGAAGGACGAGTTCGACGAGACCGGAGCCGGCGACCAGGGCATGATGATCGGCTACGCCTGCCGCGACACGGAGGAGCTCATGCCAATGCCGATCGCGGTTGCCCACCGTCTGGCCAAGCGATTGGCCGACGTCCGACGGGCCGGCGTCCTTCCGTACCTGCGGCCAGACGGCAAGAGCCAGGTCACCATCGAGTACCAGGACGGCCGGCCGGTGCGCGTGGACACCATCGTGATCGCGGCGCAGCACCGCGAGGAAGTGGACATCGACACCCTGCTGGGGCCGGACGTGATCGTAGAGGTCATCGAGCCGGTGCTGAAGGAGATGGACCTGGACGCCGAGGGGGTTCGGATCCTGGTCAACCCCACGGGGAGGTTCGAGGTCGGGGGGCCGAAGGCTGACACCGGGCTCACCGGCCGCAAGATCATGGTCGATTCGTACGGGTCGATGGCACCCCACGGGGGTGGTTGCTTCTCGGGGAAAGACCCCACGAAGGTCGACCGGTCGGCGGCCTACATGGCCCGGTACGTGGCGAAGAACGTGGTGGCGGCCGGCCTGGCCGAGCGGATCCAGCTCCAGGTCGCCTATGCCATCGGGACGGCACACCCCGTCTCATTGAGCCTCGAACCATTCGGTACGGCCGAGGTCGATCCCAAGAGACTGGAGGACGCGGTTCGGGAGATGTTCGACTTCCGCCCGGCGGCGATCATCCGGGACCTCGACCTCCGCCGACCCATCTACCGCGAGACCGCGGCCTACGGTCACTTCGGGCGGAAAGGCTTCTCCTGGGAGGAGACCGACCGCGCCGACGATCTCCGCCGGGCCTTCGAGTAGTCCAACTGCACGTTCGAACCTCCAGCAGGCGATCTCGACGAACACCACCGCCCAGCCGGACAGGCTCTCCGGGCCCGTCGACGTCTGTGTCGCCGTGCCGAAGCTCTCGCTGGACCGCCCGTTCACCTATCGGCTCCCCGCGGACGCGGAGGCAGGAACGGGGAGCCTCGTCTCCGTTCCGTTCCACGGCCGAACGCTGAAGGGCTGGGTGCTCGGCCCCGCCGCCGAGGTGCCCGAGGGCCGGCTGTTGCCCGTACGCAAGGTCCGGTCGACGGTTCGCTTCTTCGATCCCTCGATGCTGGCGTTGTTGCGTTGGATGGCGGATCGGTACATCGCCCCACTCTCCACGGTGATCGAGCGTTCGTACCCCCCTCGGGTGGCTTCTGAGGAGATCGGGGGGGACGCGGCGAGGGCTGTAAACGCCGGGACCTCGCGGGGACTCACCCCCGGCTACGCGCCCTCGCTCTTGCCGGTCACAGCACCTGAAGAGCCCTCCTGGTCGCGACTTCTCGAAAGGTATGGGGGCGAGGCACCTCTCCTGGAGGCTGGGGTGACCTCTTGGGTGCGGCCGCTGCCTCGGGATGAAGCCGAGGTCTGTGTTGCTGCCGTTGCCGCCTCGTTGGCCCGGGGGAGGCGGGCGATCGTGGTGGTGCCCGAAGCGGATCCGTTGCCGGCCACGGCCGGCGCGGTGCTGGGGGCGTTCGGGCCGGCGGCGGTGGCGTTCGTTGGGGGGGACGATCGCGAGCGGTATCGGACGTGGTTGCAGATCCGTTCGGGGGCATTCGACGTGGTGGTCGGGAGTCGGCCGGCGGTGTTCGCACCTTTAGAAGACCTCGGGCTGATGTGGATCAGCCGCGAGGTCCACCCGGGGCATCGTGAAGAGCGCTCCCCCTACTTCCATTCATCCGAGGTTTCGATGGCCCGGGCGAGGCTGCATGGGGCGGCGTGCGTTCTGGCGTCTTTCTCGCCGTCGACTGAAACGGCGGCGGCTGTCGGCGCAGGCTCCATCCGTTCGGCTCGGCCATCGCGGCCCCTCGAGCGGGCATCGGCGGCCCTGGTCGAGACGACGGCGCCCGAAGGGGAGGACCGTTCCATCCGGCTCGGTGCCCTGGTGAAGCGGGCCCGATCGGCCGCGCTGATCGTCTCGCGTCGAGGGTATGGGGTGGCCCGGGTGTGCCGGTCCTGTGGTGAGCAGGCGGCCTGTGCCTCGTGCCGTGGCCCGATCGTGATCAAGGGAGGGGCGCCCGTATGTCACGTGTGCGGCCGGCCCGGCGTGTGCTCGGTGTGCGGGAACGGGTCGTTCGGAGTCGAGCGGGGTGGGGTAGAACGCGTCGCGGAGTGGGCGGGGAGGATCTCCCTGCTGCCGGTGGAGCCCGACTCGGGTCATCGGCCGCATCCAGTTCCGGGGCCAGGACGAACGGTCGTGGGGACGGCCGCCACCGTGAAGGACGTCGGTCCGCTGGCGCTTGACCTGGTGGCGATACTCGATCCCGATCGCGCACTCTCCCGGGCCGGGAGGCATGCGGGAGAGCAGGCCCTGGCGACGTGGATGGAAGCGGCGGCCTGGGCGGCGTCGCGGGAAGGCGGCGGCCGGGTGCTGGTCCAGACGCGGCGAACCGGTCACCCGGCCATCCAGGCACTCGTTCGGTCGGAGCCCATGCCATTCCTCCGAGCCGAGGCCGCACTGGCGAAGGAAGCCGGCTTCCCGCCCGGGCATCCCGTGTTTCGGATCGCGGGGGCCTCGGCGTTGGAGGACCGGTTGCGGCGAGCCGGCGCCGGCACGGTCCTGGCCAGGGGCGACGAGAAGGCCACGCTGTGCCTCGTGGCTGTTCCGCCGGAGGCGTTCGAAGGGTTCCGGGACGAGGTCAGGCGTCTCGCGGCGGATGGGATCGTGACGAGGGTGGAGGCCGAACCCCAGCTGTGAGCGTCCTTCGGCAGGTGGAGTCGCGCTATCCTGCCGAACGCCATGAGCATCCTTCCCATCCGCACGCTGGGCTCGCCCGGGCTCAGGGAACCTTGTCGCGAAATCGACACGTTCGACGCGCTGCTGGAACGTCTCTACGAGGACATGGTGGCCACCATGTACGACGCGCCGGGCGTCGGGCTGGCCGCGCCCCAGATCGGGCTGTCGTTGCGCTTCTTCGTGTTCGACGCCAACGACGGGAAGGGGCCGCACGCGATCGCGAACCCCGTCCCATCGCAGCTCGAGGGCGAGCAGACCGACGATGAGGGTTGCCTCTCCATCCCAGGCCTGTGGTACCCGACACCTCGGGCCATGCGCGCCCGCGTGGAGGGGCTGGACGTCAAGGGGAAGCCGGTCTCCTACGAGGGTGAGGAGCTCTTGGCCCGCATCCTCCAGCACGAGACCGACCACGTGAACGGGATGCTGTTCATCGACCGCCTCTCGGAGGAGGATCGAAGGCAGGCCATGGGACAGCTCCGCGGGATCGAGCTGGGGATGCGCGAGGGGCCGGGTCGCCGCGGCCGCCGGTAGTCTCCACGCCATGCGGGTCGTTTTCCTGGGCAACGCACCGTGGTCCGTGCCTTCGCTGGAGGCCCTGGCCGAGTCACCTCATCGTCCCGCCCTGGTTCTGACCCGAAGCGCCAGGCCAGCAGGGAGAGGGAGCAAGCTCCAGCGAACCCCCGTGGCCGAGACCGCCGAACGACTCGAGCTGCCATTGATTGAGGTGGATACGGTGAAGTCGGGGCCCGGGTTCGAGGCGCTGGTGGAAGCGAAGCCCGAGGTCCTGGTCGTGGTGGCCTACGGCGAGATCCTGCCGAAGGCCATCCTTGACGTCCCCAGCGTCGCCCCCGTGAACGTGCATTTCTCGTTGTTGCCCGAGCTTCGTGGC
>JBKPGU010000065.1:0-4507 GCA_046729535.1 Actinomycetota bacterium | reverse complement strand
TCCTCACCGGTGGGAACGGGATTCTCGAAGAACGTCCCCTGCAAAGGCCGAACGAAGTCGTCCTCAACCACTCCGGTCGCGATCCGATCCCCGTGACGAAACCTGACGAGCCTCACGACGGACGAGGCTACCGGGTTTGGGGTGAGGCCGGTCCTACTCCGGCGGCACGAGAGGAGGTGCCTGGATCTGGGCGGATCCCACCCGGCCGGGGAGATCTTCAGCGCGCCCGAGTTGAACAACCCTGGTACATCTGGGGCAGTACCGCGGCGGCAAAGCCTCCGGTTGCATCGGCGGCTCCTGCGATCCGGTCAGTCGTTCACCAGGGTCAGCCAGTGTCGGTACTTCTCGATCTCGCCCCTAGCGGCTGCGAAGAAGATCTCCTGGATCTCCTTGGTGACCGGCCCGCGTCCGCCCGCTGTCATGGGCCGATCGTCGATCTCGCGGATGGGCGTCACCTCGGCCGCGGTGCCGGTATAGAACGCCTCGTCGGCGGTGTAGAGGTCGAACCGCGACAGGTTCCGCTCCTGCACCTCATAGCCCTGGTCGTTGGCGATCGTGATGATCGAATCCCGTGTGATCCCGTCCAGGCAACCGGCCGACAGGGCCGGGGTCATGAGCTGACCGTCCCTCACGATGAACACGTTCTCGCCGGGACCGTCGGTGATGTGACCGGCCATGTTCAGCATGATCGCTTCGTCGTATCCGGCCTTCAGCGCCTCCATTTTGGCCAGCGCCGAGTTGATGTACTGCCCCGAGGCCTTCGCCCCCGGGGGAAGGATGTTGTGGTCGCTCCGCTTCCAGGACGAGATCTTGGCCCGAACCCCGCCCTCCAAGCCTTCCTCGCCCAGATACGTCCCCCAGGCCCAGCACGAGATCGAAACGCTGACGGGAACCGAGAACGGGTTCAGCCCCATCTCGCCGTAGGCACGGTAAGCGAGCGGCCGGATGTAACAGGAGGAGAGCCCGTTCGCACGGACCGTCTCCTTCACCGCTTCCATGAGCTCGTCCGGGGAATAGGGGATTTCCATCAGGTACACCTGAGCGGACCGGTACAGCCGGCGGATGTGGTCGGGGAGGCGGAACACCGCCGTCCCCCGCTTCGTCTCGTACGCTCGAACGCCCTCGAAAACACCGCTGCCGTAGTGCAGAGCGTGGGTCAGGACGTGGACGGTGGCATCCTCCCAGTCGACGAGCTTCCCGTCCATCCAGATCTTCTCGACAGGCTGAATCGGCACTCCTTCCCCCTTCTCAACAAGATCGGGATGAGCCCGGGACCCGGGCGCACGCGGATATCAACGGGACCAAGGATACCCGGACCAGCGCACGGGTCCACCTTGCCGACGGGCATCCAGACGCAAGGAAAGGGTCGCGCTACGGGTAGTAGCCGCCGGACGAGCCGCCCTGCGATCCCGACTGGCTGCTCGAGCCCGTCGGCGTTGCCGCGAAGAAGTTCGCAACACCCTGACCGGTAGCCTGCCCCGACCCGGAGTCGCCGACGAACGTGTACAGGGGCTTGCCGTCGTACGTGACTTGCAGGCTCCCGTCGGGGCGCTGGACGGTGCCGACCTGGCCGGGGACACCCGAAGCTATCGTCGGCTGGACCCCATCCGTGATCGTGAGCGGAGGCCACTCGGTGGCACAGGAGCCCGTGCATCGGATGTCCGAAGCCGTCTCGCCCTTCAAGAAGTAGAGCGTGAGCCCGGTGGAGTTCACCAGGACCGTGCCAAGGTTGCCGACCTCCTGAGCTCGTATGGTCGGCGAGCCCGATCCGCTCGAAGCGTTCGTCGTCGATTTCGAGCCGCACGCCGCGAGCAGGACCGACCCCGCCACCAGCAGCGAGAACGCCATGATTGACTTCCGGGAAACGTTCATCACACACACTCCCTCTCGGGGGCGCAAGCCCCGGTTCCAAAAAGGATTACGGACGAGCAGTGTCCATCGATGGCAGCCGCGTGAGAAAGACCGTCAGTCCGGGAGGACCAGGGACCGGAAGCGCTTGGCGCCGATGGCCTTCTCGATCTTGGCCAGGACGGCGCCCGGGATCGGGCTGTCGACGGTGATCCCCATCAGGGCCGGGCCGCCGGCCTCCTTCCGACCGACCTCCATACTGGCGATGTTGACGTTCGCCTTGCCCAGCAGGGTCCCGACCGTGCCGATCACCCCGTGCCGGTCCTCGTAGAGGAAGAACGACATGTAGCGGGCCGGCTCCATGTCCACGTCGAAGTCGTACACCTGGACGATGCGTTCGCCGCCTCGCTTCGCCACCAGCGTGCCGGCCACGGCGACCTCGCCGGCCTCGGTCTCGGCCCGGAGCGTCATGAGGTTGACGTAGTCCTTCGATTCCGATGACCTCCGTTCGGCCACGCCGATCCCACGCTCCTGCGCCAGGACCGAGGCGTTGACGAACGACACCGGCTCGTCCACCACTCTGGCCAGCGCGCCCTTCAGAGCGGCCACGGTGAGGATGCGGGTGTCCTGCTCGCCCAGCTGTCCGACGTACTCGGCCTCCAACCGCTGCACGGCCTGGTCGGCAAGGCCGGTCAGGATGGCACCCAGCTTCTCGGCCAGCGGCAGGAAGGAACGAACCAGGTCGCTGACGTCTCCTCCGGCTGGAACGTTCACCGCGTACGGCACGTACTCGCCGTGCAGAGCCAGCCGGACCATCTCGGCGATGGCCGTTCCGGCCTTGTCCTGCGCCTCGCGGGTTGAAGCGCCGAGATGCGGCGTGACCACCACGTCGTCGAACACCAGCAGCGGGTGGGCGGCCGGGATCGGCTCCTGCGTGAAGACGTCCAGTGCAGCGCCACCCAACTTTCCGTCCCTAAGCGCCTTCACCAGCGCCCGTTCGTCCACGATGCCACCCCGCGCTGTGTTCACGATCCGCGCGCCGGGTTTCATCAGCGCCAGCTCGCGCTCCCCGATCAGCGCATCGGTCTCGGGCGAGCGGGGCAGGTGGAAGGTGATGAAGTCCGACTGCACGAGGACCGCCTCCAGGTTCGGCATCAGCTCGACGCCCACCGCCTTGCCCCGCTCCCTCGACACGTACGGGTCGAACGCGACCACGCGCATGTCGAACGCAGCCGCCCGGTGCGCCACCATGGCTCCCACCCGTCCCAGCCCCACGATCCCCAGCGTCTTGCCGTTCAGCTCGACGCCCTGGAAGGTGCCCCGCTCCCACGCGCCGGCCTTCAGCGCGGCGTGGGCCTGGGGGATGTTTCGGGCCTGGGCCAGCAAGAGGGCGATGGTGTGCTCCGCGGCCGAGACGACGTTCGACTGCGGCGCGTTCACCACCAGGATTCCCCGACGTGTCGCCGCGTCGACGTCCACGTTGTCCAGCCCGATCCCGGCCCGCCCGATGACCTTCAGCCGCTCCGCCCGGTCGAGGACCTCTGCCGTCACCTTCGTCCGGGACCGCACGATCAGCCCGTCGAACCCACCGATGGCCTCGCCCAGGCCGCTCTCGGCCAGCTCCGGCCGCACATCGACCTCGAGGTCCTTCCGAAGGATGTCCAGGCCGCTGTCCGAGAGGGGCTCGGTGACCAGGACCCGCAGAGGATCCATGGGTCGGTCAGTCCGCAGCGGCGGAGTCGGCGGCGATGGCCGCATCCGGCGTCGAGGCGAAGATGCCCTCGGCGGAGGCCACGGCGGCGCCGCGCTTCACCGGGTACCCCATCGCCTCCAGCGTCATCTCCAGCGCGGCGAGGCACCGCACGATGTCGAACCGGTCGTAGTGGCCCAGATGGCCGATGCGGAACACCTTGCCCTTCAATGGACCCTGACCCGGGGCCAGGATGATCCGGTGATCGCGTCGGACCTTCGCCACCAGCTCATCGCCGTCGATCCCTTCCGGCGCCCGGATGGCCGTCACCGCCCAGGCCCGGTCCAGGTTTTCTCCGAACAGGTCCAGCCCCAGCGCCCGGACCCCTTCCTTCGTTGCCAGGGACAGGATGCGGTGGCGTTCGAGCACCGCGTCTGGCCCCTCGTCGAAGTACATCCGAAGGGCGGCCCGCACCCCCAGAAGCAACGAGATGGCCGGCGTGTAGGGCGTCTCCGGGTCCGGGTGCGCGTAGAAGTCCTTGTACTGGCGCCAGTCGAAGTAGAACCGCGGGTTGGTCGCCGCCTCCGAGGCCTCCCACGCCTTCCCCGAGACCGAGACGAACCCGATGCCGGGGGTAGCCATCAGGGCCTTCTGCGACCCGCCCACCGCCACGTCCACACCCCACGCATCTCCGTCGTAGGGAACCGCCCCGAGACTGGAGATGACGTCGACCACCAGCAGGATGCCGGCGTGCTTCGTGACCTGACCCACGGCATCGACGTCGTGCACGACGCCCGTGGAGGTCTCGCTGTGCTGCATGAGGACGCCCTTGGCGTTCGACCCCGCCAGGGCCACCGCGACGTCGTTCGGCCTGACCGCCTCCCCCCACTCGTAGTCGATGGTCCGGACGTCCAGGCCGAACGCCTTGGCCATCTTGCCGAACCGCTCCCCGAAGTAGCCGGCCACCGG
>JBKPGU010000064.1:0-8201 GCA_046729535.1 Actinomycetota bacterium | reverse complement strand
GTACAGATGGAGGGAGATTCTGAGTCCGCTCCCGCGGCCGCCGCAGACAACCTGGTGCCGCGACGCGAGCTGGGCGGCGGTCTTCGCCGGCTCGTGGTGCGTGTGACGCAACGACACGATGTGTGGCGCCGCGGCCGGATCGTCGAGTGGCCGGAACGGACGCCATCCGAGCTCGGCAACCCGATCGACGAGCAGCGCCGCCAGACCTCTGGCGTGCCGCTCGATGCGAGCGATACCGACGGACGAGAGCATCGCCATCGACGACTCGAGCCCGACCGCAGACGCGTAGGACATCGTCGAGAGCTCGAACCGCCTCGCGTCGGCGGCGAGTCGAAGCGTTCGTGCATCGAAGGCGAATGGGGTCTCGGCCCCCTTCCAGCCGACGAAGCGCGGGAGACGCCCGGCCAGAGCGGGTGCGAGGGCCAGCAGCGCCACGCCGCCGTGAGCCGACAACCACTTGTAGCCGCTCGTGACCAGGGCGTCGGCGCCCCATCCGATCATGTCGACCTCTCCCGCACCTGCCAGTTGGGTTGCGTCGACGACCACGCGAGCACCGACCTCGTGAGCGCGTCTGGCCACGGGTTCGGGGTCGATTCGCGTGCCGGTGGAGTACTGGACGACGCTGAAGGCGACGATCACGGTCGTGGCATCGATGGCCTCGACGAGATCCTGTCCGAGGTCTCGACCCGGTCGGTCTTCGATGAAGCGCAGCTCGATGTCGCGACGCTCGGCAAGCGCCAGCCACGGGTAGGTCACGCTCGGGAAGTCCGAGGCGACCAGGAGGACCTTCCCTCCGTCCGGCTCGAGCAACGAAGCGACCTGGCCGAGGCCCTCGCTCGCGCCGGAGACGACGGCGATCGCACCGGGTGGGGCACCGAGCAGTTGGGCGCCGGCGGATCGCACGCCGTCGAGGATCCCCGCCTCCTGCTCATCGGTGATGTACAGGTTGCCGAACTGCGCCGTCTGGTCCAGGAAGGTGCGCATCGCATCGATCGTCGAAACAGGGATCAGTCCCAACGCGGCCTGGTTGACGTACGTGCAGCGCTCCAGGGCGGCGAACCGGTCGCGAGGAATGAGTGACGACATTGCATCATCCTTCGGTTGAACCACGGGCAGGTCAAGGACATCCGGCGTCGGTCGTCATGAATGGAACCATGGCTCGCAGGTTGGGCGAGCAGGGCTTCGCGTTCACCTGAAATCGAAGCTCAGGCGCGCAACTGTCGAGGGCCAAAGGCCGAGGGCCTCGGACACACGTCTAGCCAGCCTCTATGCCAGCGGCACGAGCTTGATGGACGCGGATCGCGCCTCGTGGGTGACGATGCTGCCTATGATCCTGTCGGCGTACCGGCGGTACTTGGAGCGGTACGCGGCGTCGAGCTGGTCGCCCAGGTCGTCCCCTACGTCCACGAAGGTGACGTCCTTTTCGACGCCGCCAGCACTGATGTGGCCTTCGTGGCGGACCTGGGTGCCGCGGAACCAGGCACCGGTGCGCCCGTTGACGGACCTAACGTAGAGGTCGTCGCCGAGGCGGACGACCCAGATCGTCGTCGGATTTCGGAGCTTGCCGTCGCGTCTGATGGACGCGATCTCAAGCTCGTCCGCTGCCTGGATCCTCGCGAGCTCGTCGCTCGTCCAGGCGGTCATCGGCGCTCCTCCTTCTTCAAAGCTCGATCATCACCTTGATCGCTTCCCGATCATTCATCGCCCGGTAGCCGTCGGGCACCTCGCCGAGGCTCGCGGTCCGATCGAAGACCCGCCCTGGTTCGATCCGACCCTCCAGCACGTCCGGCAGGAGTTCCTCCATGTACGCGCGAGCCGGAGCCGGTCCGCCGCTCATGGTGACGTTCTTCCAGAAGGCCACGCCAGCCGGGATGGCCTCCTCTTGGGGAACGCCGACCCGGCCGACGGCGCCACCCGGGCGGGCGATCTCCATCGCGGTTGCCACCGACTGTTCGAGGCCGACGCACTCGAGAACCGAGTGGACTCCGAAGCCTTCGGTGAGCTCGTGGACACGCTCGACTCCCTCGTCGCCTCGCTCGCTCACGACGTCCGTCGCGCCGAACTCCTTCGCCAGTGCGATCCGGTCTGGATGCCTGCCCAGCATGATGACCTGCTCGGCGCCGAGACGACGTGCGGCGATCACGCCGCACAGGCCGACGGCGCCGTCTCCGACGACGGCCGCCGTCTTCCCCGGGCCGACGCCCGCAGCGAGCGCCGCGTGATGGCCCGTCGCCATCACGTCGGTCAGCGTCAGGAGCGAGGCCATCGACGCCTCGTCCCGGCCGACCGGGAGGACGACGAGGGTGCCGTCCGCCTGGGGAACACGGACGGCCTCGCCCTGTCCGGCGTCGGGAGTGTCCACGCCCCAACGTCCGACGTTGATGCACGACGAGTGCAGCCCTTCCCCGCAGAAAACGCACGTGCCGTCGCAGATGAGGAACGGGGCTATGACGACGTCGCCGGCCGTCACGGTCCGGACGTCGGAGCCGGTGGCGGCGACGATGCCGATGAGCTCGTGTCCCATGCGGCGACCGGTATCGGTAGGTTCCAACGTCTTGTATGGCCACAGGTCGCTGCCGCAGATGGCAGCAAGGGTGACGTCAACGAGGGCGTCGGTCCGTTCGACCAAGTGGGCGTCGGGGACGTTCTCGACACGAACGTCACCGGCCCCGTACATGACAGTTGCGCGCATCGCAGAATCCCTCCGTGTCGGGTACGTGCTCTGTGTTGTTCCTACCCCACCACGCAGAGTAGGCCCGAATCACCCCGAGCTGGCGGGGCAAAGGCGCGCTAGATCGGGCGATGACCCCGTCGAGCGAGTTGTCAGGTCGAGCCTAAGACGTGAAGCGATGGCTGCGACCGTGAAGAATCCAGCGTTGGCCGTCTCTCCTGGCTCGATCTTCCGCAAGGACCTTGGCCCACAGTGCTTCCCTCAGGAAACGATATTGCCGCCTCTCGGCCGAGTCTCCCGGATGTGTCGAATTGCCTCCTGAGGTCCGCCGGTCCAGGGATCGCCGTGCCCAGGTAGGACGAGGTTCGCCGAGATATCTTCGAGCCGTGCCAACGAGGCAACCGCCTGAGCTGCATCGGCGGTGAAGGGGGCGACCTGCGGACCACGGACGCCGGTCGTCACGGCGTAGGTGGCGAACGCATCGCCCACGAACAGCGCGCCAAGGGACGGGACGTGAAGTGCGGCACTGCCGGGCGTGTGACCCGGAGTCAGGATCACGCGGGGGCTTCCTGGCACGTCCAGGGTCGCCCCGTCGCCGAAGGTGGCGACCTCACGGAGCTTCGGGGTCCGGAGGCCACCCCGCAGGATCGTGAACCACAGGAATCCGAGCAAGGGTCCGGCCTTCCACGGGCCGTACCCTTTCGACGGGTTCGGTACCTCGCCGAGTGCCAGGGCGGCATCCATCTCATGGACGGAGACCGGGACAAGCCGTTCGCGACGCAGCCGCTCGGCAAAGCCGATGTGGTCGCTGTGCCCGTGGGTAAGAACCAACGCCCGGACGTCCTCGACCCTGCGACCCATCGCCGCCAGCTCTCGGGCGATCTGGTTGTAGTAGCCGGGAACCCCGGCGTCGATGATCGTCACTTCGCCCGTCTCCTCGACGAGATAGGAGTTGACGATGCTGTTGTCGCCGACGCGATGGATGCCCGGTGCGATCTTCATGGCGCGCCCTTCTCCCCAGCAGGTCCTATCGGCAGCCCGACCTGCTCAAGCGTAGTGACTGCCCGTGACCTGCGGGGTCCCGGCGGATCTGTTGACGGGCGGCGACGACCCTGACTCATGCTGGGCCGTAGTTCGCGTTCATAGGGCACTGAATGTCGTCTCGCGTCGGAACGACGCCCTGCGCAGCGACGTCTTGCTCGCGACCGGGCCCCGGCTTTCGGCCTGTCCTGAAGAATCGGGGTTTCGATCGCAGACGCCGCGACGGGTGGAACCATGCCTGTTCCGTCGCCACCTGATCGCCGATGTAAGTGGGGCTTTCGGCAAGGCGCTGCACCTCGAGAGACAACTTTCTCTTGGGCCGAGTCTGAGCCTGTCGCGACCACGCGGGCTGAGCCAGGGCCTACCCGGTCAACTTTCGTCCCTTCGAAAGGCGTGCGAGACTCGACGCGCCGTGCCCCTCGCGTCCACGCTGGACCTGCCCGAGCTCGACTACCTGGACCCGACACTGCGCGGCGAGCGCTTCCACAGCGTCCTCCGGCAAGCCTCTGCCCGCAGTTGGCTGGCCCGCACCGCTGTGGGGTTCCTGGTTCTCGAGCGCAATCTCGCAATCGAGGTCCTGCGCGACCGTCGCCTGGCCTTCCCCGCGTTGCAGATGCTCCTCCTTCAGGGGGTGACGGAGGGCCCGATCTGGGAGCGGACCGTGAACGGGGTGATGGTGAAGGTGGGCGAGCCGCATCTGCGCCTGAGGCGGCTGGTCGCGCCCGCCATGTCCCCCCGATCCATCGGGACGCTTCGGGCGAGGGTCCGGGCGCTGGCTGAAGAGCGGTGGCGTATGGTAGCCGCCGAGGGGCGGTGCGAGTTCGTCACGTCGTTCGCTAAACCGATCCCCTCGGCCGCGATCGCCGAGCTCCTCGGCCTTCCCGGCGAAGCCGACCGTCTCGCCCACTGGTCGACGATGTTGCAAGCGGTGTTCAAGTTGGGCGCCGAGTACGAGCGGGCGGATGTCGAGCGAGCCTATGAAGAGGTACGGGATCACGTGCTCCAGCTGCTCGGGGAGCGCCGCCAGAGGCCCGGTGAGGACTTCATCTCGGCCATCGGGACGTATCGAGAGGACGGCGACCGGCTCTCCGACGATGAGTGCGTGACCGCCGTCATCGCCGTGATCTCGGGAGGGACCGATACCACACAGGCACAGCTGGGGCACGGGATACGCCTGTTCGCCGAGCATCCAGAGCAGTGGGAGCTGCTGGCTGGGCAGCCTTCGCTCGCTACGCATGCCGCGAACGAGGTGCTGCGGTTCGAGCCGATCACCCCCTTTACCGCGCGCATCGCCATGCAAGAGGTGGAATACCGCGGCGTGACGTTCCCCGAAGGAACGCTGCTGTTCGCGTGCGCCGAGACGGCGAACCGCGACCCGTCCGCCTTCCAACGGCCGAACGAGTTCGACGTCTCGGTCGATCGCGGACGGGCCCCCATCTTGACATTCGGCTTCGGCGACCACTTCTGCCTGGGGGCACAGCTGGCCCGGATGGAGCTGGCCGAGACGTTCGCCTTCCTGGCGCCCAGAATGCGACGGCTCCGCCTGGACGGCGAGCCGGTGTACGGCTCGATCATCGGGATCTACCCGATGGAGTCGGTCCCCATCGCCTTCGAGCCCGGTTGATCGCGCAGCGCGCCCGACGCCGGTCTCCCGAGCGCCCTGCTGCCGAGGACCTGGTACGCGTCAATGTTTGCCAACCGCTCAAGCGGCGGCGTCTTCCCTGGACGGAGTCCTAGATCTTCCTAGCGGACCGGCAACGACTGGTGGAACCGGAATAGATCCCCGGGATCGTAGCGGGCTTTCACGCGGACCAGCCGATCCAGGTTGGCTCCGTAGTAGGCGTTGGCCCAATCCTCCAGATCTGGATCGGGGAAGTTCGGGAATACCCGACCCGTACCCCAAGAGTGCACCGCGCCCCAGGACCGAGTAACCCAATCGTGGGCTGCGTCCTTCGTTGCGGCCGACGCACCGGGATCGACCTCGGTGGCGTGTTTCAGCCAGAAGAGGTCCTCTCGATGGACGAAGGCCGTGGCGTCCGCGCTCTTTCGGTTGTAGCCACCGCCCCACGGTGAGAAGTCCAGCTCACGTGACTGGCCGGCGACTCGATCCCGTCGGAAGTTCTCGACCAATGCCTCGATCTGTTTCGGCGGAAGGGGCTGGTCGAAGAACTCCGACTTGATGAAGCGGTGGCCTCGAAGTTCCCAGCCCGGAGGCTGCCCTTCTGCTCGATCACGAGCGGCGCGCTCCCCCCAGTATCGCGTCGTCTCCCGGAACGACATGTGCTTCTGGAACGCCGAGTCTGGATCCGAACGCGCCCGACCGACCAGGTCTTCGACCAGCTCTCCCACGTCGGACTCGGGGCCGAGCATGATCCCGAACACGCCGACGGAGGGAGGCTCTTCGAGCTGGGCGCTCGAGCCGATCAGCAGGCTTGCCGCCAGTTCCGGTGGAGCGATCGGCGCCCAGGACTGCCAGGCCTCGACGACTGCGGCAGCTCGCGAGAACGGCCAGGCAAGATGGAAGTTCGTTGCCGCCGGTGCAGGGATGGTTCGAAACGTGAGAGATGTAACCACGCCGAAGTTGCCGGCACCGGCGCCGCGGAGCGCCCAGAACAGATCCTGATCGTGGTGATCGTCGCATTCGACGACCCCGCCGTCCGCGAGGACGACCTGTGCTCCGAGCAGGTGATCCGAGGTAAGTCCGTGGCTTCGGCCGATGAGGCCAAGACCCCCGCCGAGGGCGAGCCCGGCGACCCCGACGGAGGGACAGGAGCCGGCGGGAATGGCGAGGTCTTGGGCCAGAAGCGATCCGTAGACC
Organism: Actinomycetota bacterium; assembly: GCA_046729535.1. Classification (GTDB taxonomy): domain Bacteria; phylum Actinomycetota; class UBA4738; order UBA4738; family UBA4738; genus JBKPGU01. Next base: position 1,671 of record JBKPGU010000064.1, on the reverse strand, counting down.
TCTCCGAGTCGTGTTCCTCCTCCCACCTCGACTGCACCGCTTGAAATCTCCACGAAGTGCATCGGCGTGACGTCGACGAGCAGCCCCTCCGTGGAGGACCGTCCTCCGAAGCAGTGGCCCCCACCTCGCGTCCCGATCTCCATCGCATGCTTGCTCGCGAACCGGATGGTTTCGACCAGGTCCTCAGAGCTTGTGCACCGGACGACCGCCCGAGGCCGCACCTCGTCGAATCGGGCGTTGAGCGCCGGGTACGCGTGGTCGAACTCCGATGAGCCGGGAAGGATGAGGTCACCATCGATGGCAGATTCAAGCGCCCGCCATTGCTCAGTCGAGCTCATTGAGTGACCTCTCCCGTGATCTTCCAGACCGAATCCACCGAGACGTTGCCGAAGACCTACCCAGCGCGTCCGCTTGTATTCGTGCCAGCCTGTCGCTTCGCACTCAGTCGGCACATCATGCCTCGAGCTCCTCGACAGCAGTTGCTCCTCAACTGGGTAATCATCAGTGATACAAGTCCGCGACATCTAGTGGGGCTCATACGCGCTCGTGAGGATCAGGAGAGGATCTGGATATGGACTACGTCTCGTCGAAGGTGGCACCAAGATCGCGTTCGATCGGCTTGGTGAGGGACCGCCGGTCATCCTGGTGAGCGGCGGCTCCGTGGATCGATCGTCGAACGCTCCCCTCGCGGATCTCCTGGCCGATCGATGCACGGTCTTCAACTACGACCGCCGGGGACGAGGTCCGAGCGGTGACACGCCGCCCTATGCCGTGCAGCGCGAAGTGGAGGACATTGGGGCGATGATAGGTGCGGCCGGCGGTTCCGCGTCTCTTTTCGGCTCTTCGTCGGGAGCCGCTCTGGCGATGGAGGCCGCCACCAGCGGGCTCACGATCGAGAAGCTGGCGATGTGGGAACCACCGTACAACCTCGATCCGGCGAACCGGCCTCCGGCGGACACCGCGAAGGCCTTTACCGAGCTGGTATCGGCGGGCCGTCGCGGGGACGCGGTGGATTTCTTCATGGTCAACGTGGTCGGGATGCCCGCGGAGTTCGCTGCGGCGAGCAGGAACGAGCCGTGGCGGGCTGCCACCGAGGCGCTGGCCCACACGCTGGCCTACGACGCCACCATCATGGGCGACTACTCGCTGCCGGTCGACCGTGCGGCGCTGGTCTCCGCCCCGACACTCGTCATGACGGGCGGTGCAAGCTTCCCGTTCATGCGCGAGACCGCCGAGGCCTTGGCGAAGGCTATCCCTAATGCCCGAACCGGGTCCTCGAGGGTCAGACCCACGACGTCGCGCCTGACGTGATCGCTCCAGTGCTGGCGGAGTTCTTTGCCGCGTGAAGAATCCAGGAGCATCCTGATCTCGGAGGTTCCATGCGAAGGGTGATCGCATCCGAGTCGTGACTTCGATGGGGTGATGCAAGCCTCCCGGGCACGATCCGCATCCCGACGGCAAGAACGCCTGGGCGCTGCGGCACGCCGGCGAGGATCAGCAGCGGTACAAGGTCGACGAGATTCGGCGGCAGCAGCCCGACGTACTCACCGGCGAGCAACCGCACCGGCTTCCAAGATCATTCTGTTAGGAGTTCTCAGGAGACACGTCCTAGTCGCCGTCCTCCCGTTCGACGTCCAGATGATCGACATAGGCCACGAGTCGATCCACAAG
>JBKPGU010000063.1:0-3826 GCA_046729535.1 Actinomycetota bacterium | reverse complement strand
GGCCATCCGCCGCACCTCGGAGAGGCTCACGGTTCGCGGGGCGGGGCGCGGTCGGGGGCTCACGGCCGACAGATGCTAACGGCTGGGTTCCCAAGGGATCCCGACAAATGTTGTGACCACTTGACCAGACAGCTCTGCCTTCGGTTTCTCTATCGGGACCCGAGGGCATACGAGGACAGAAGTAAACATCGACGAAGGGCGGGCCGATGAGATTCCTTCGACAAGCAAAGCCGATGGTCGCCGCGGGAGCGCTCCTCGCATCGCTGATGATTGGAGGAGCGGCTGCGGCCAGTACGACCTACAACGACACGATCCAAGGTGCCGAGTACAGCGCTACCTCAACCCAGGGAAGGTTCGGTGGGTATGCGTACGGCGCTCTGCCCGGCCTCTGGAACGCGGTCGTGAACCACACGGTGCTCAGCCCGAATGCCACGATCACCTCTGGCAGGTTCACGCTCGAGGGGCCGACCGACGCGTCGGGAGACTTCATTCCGGGCGGCAACGTGACCCTCCAGAATCCCAGTTCTCTCTGTGTCAATCAGTACTACACGGTGGACGGCACGCTGGGGAACGTGGTGGTCGGCGCATCAACAGGAGGTACGGGAACCTTCCACGGCACGCTGACGCACCTTCGCCGTAGTATCTTCGGCCGTTGCATCACCTATTCGGCGACCATCTCGGGGACCCTGACGCTCTCGGCCTGATCGTTCCGGGCCGCAGCGCCTGACTGCGTCGCGGGATAGGGGGCCTTTAGCGTTCGATACCGAAACCGGTCAGGTCGGGATCGCCCGAGGGCTCCACCTGGCCGTCTCCGTCGGGGGCCTGCATCACCCGGGGATGGGCAAGGGACCGCCTGGACTCGAGCTCCTTCCACACCTCGGTGGCGTAGTCCACGCACAGGACGAGCAGATCTCCGGGGCGGCTGCGGTCGAGCGCGCGGCGGGTGGCATCCATCTCGTCCAGGATGACCTCGACGTGGCCCACCCGGGCCCCCGACTTCCTGGCCTCCTGCAGGCCTTCCAGCACCAGGTCAGCGGTCGCCCCGCGCTTCCGCCCCCGGGTGTTCACGTCCTCCCGGATGATCACGTCGTCGAAGTAGCGGGCCGCCACCCGGCCCAGCTCGCGGATGTCGTCGTCCCGCCGGTCGCCGGGGGTGGCGATGACGGCCATCCGCAGGTTCGCCGACCACGACCGAGCCCCGGGGACCGAGCTCGATGAGGTCATCCGGTCGACGAAGTCGCCGAGCATCTCCAGGCCGTGGGGGTTGTGGGCGTAGTCGACCACCACCCGGATGCCGTCCAGGTCGAACAGGTTCAGCCGTCCGGGGTCCTGGTAGATGGAGGTGGTGAAGGTTCGAAGCCCCTGGCGGATGTCGTGGAGGTGCGCCCCCACGGCGTGGGCGGCGGCCGCCGCGGCCAGGGCGTTCTGCACCATCATCCTCGCCCGGCCCTCGAACGTGGACGGCAGCAGGTGGACCCACGCCAGCGGCATGGTCCGGCGGCCGTCGCGGATGACCATCATCTCGCCCAGCGGCTCCTTCTGGAGGACCACGGCCCGGTTGCCCCGGCGGACCCACCGTTCGACCAGCTCGTTGTCCTGGCGGACGGAGAAGTAGATCACTCGGCCCGAGCAGTGCTTGCGCATGTCCGCGACCAGCTCGTCATCGGCGTTCAGCACGGCGAACCCGTCACGGGGGACCGCCTCCACCACCACCCGCTTGACCGCGGCCAGCTGTTGTATGGAGTGGACGTCCTTCAGGCCCATGTGGTCGCCGGTCACGTTCAGCACCACCGCCACGTCGTTGCGCCCGTACCCCAACCCCTCCCGCAGGATGCCGCCCCGGGCCACCTCGAACACGGCGAAGTCCACCCGGGGGTTCTGGAGGACCATCTGGGCCGACCTGGGCCCGCTGGCGTCGGCCCGCTTGACCAGGCGCTCGTCGATGTAGATGCCGTCGGTGGACGTCATCCCGACCTTGCGCCCCATGCCCTTCATGATGTGGGCGATCATCCGCACGGTGGTGGTCTTCCCGTTGGACCCGGTCACCGCCACGATGGGGATGCGCGACGGGCTCCCCGGGGGGAACAGCAGGTCCATGACCGGCTTTGCCACGTACTGGGGCTCTCCCTCGGTGGGGTGGGTGTGCATGCGGAACCCGGGGGCGGCGTTGACCTCCACGATGGCCCCGCCGGTCTCCCGGACGGGCTGAGAGATGTCCGGGGTGAGGAAGTCGATGCCCGCCACGTCCAGCCCTATCACCCGGGCGGCCTCCTCGGCGATCTCGACGTTGTCCTCGTGCGCCTCCCACGTGCGGTCGATCGAGATGCCTCCGGTCGACATGTTCCCGGTTGCGGCCAGCTTCACGAACTCGTCCTCGGGAGGCACGTCTTCCAGTCCGAACCCCTGCTTCTTGACCAGCCGCTCCGCCTCGTCGTCCAGCTTGATCTGGGTCAGGACCTTCTCGTGGCCGATGCCCCGGCGGGGGTCGGTGTTCGTCATGTCCACCAGCTTGCGTACCGAGTGCTCTCCGTCCCCGATGACGTGCGCGGGGAGCCGCTCGGCCACCGCAAACATGCGCCCGTTGATGACCAGGACTCGATAGTCGTTGCCGGTCACGTAGCTCTCCACCATCACCGCAGGACGACGCGCTTCCTGAAGCGCGCGCTTGAAGCCCTGCTTGAGCGCGCGTTCGTCGCGGATGTCAAGGCCGACTCCTCGGCCGTGGTTGCCGTCGATCGGTTTGGTCACCACCGGGTAGCCGATGCGCTTCGCCGCGGCGACGGCTTCCTCCTCGGTCCGCACGATCTGGCTCCTCGGCACGGGCAGCCCGGCGGAGCCGAGGAGCTGGGTAGTCAGCTTCTTGTCCCCGGCGATGTCCACCGCCAGTGCCGAGGTGACGCTGGTCATGGTGGCCCGGATCCTGCGCTGATACTTGCCCTGCCCGAGCTGGACCAGGGACTGCTCGTTCAGCCGGAGGAAGGGGATGTCCCGGGTGGCCGCTTCGTCGAGGATGGCCTGGGTCGAGGGGCCGAACGCCACCCGTTCGGACAGCCGGATGATGGCCTCCAGCTCGGCCCAGAAATCGAAGCCCTCGGCGGGCCGGACGAGGTTGTTTAGCAAGGCGACGGCGACCTTCCCCGCCTCCAGGCCGACCCGTTCTTCGCCATAGCCGTAGACCACGTTGTAGCGGCCCGGGCTTCCTGCCCTCCGTGTCTTGCCGCGGGGGATGTGCGCGCCGGTCTGGCGCTGGATCTCGAGGGCCAGATGCTCTGCGACGTGACCCAGCCACGTCCCATCGGTCAGCCGCTCGACGAACCCGCCGGGCCTCCCCAGGGAGCACGTGTGGTCTGCGAGGCCGGGGAGAAGCTCGACCAGAGCGTCGTTGAATCCCGGGATCGTGTTCGACGGCCAGTGCTCGAGCGAGCCGAGGTCGACCAACATCCGGATGGCGGGCTCGTAGGACCAGAAGTTGGGCCCCCGGAAGACCTGGGTCTGCACGATCTTCAGATCCGGCGCTGCGGGTGGCTTGTCGGCCGCGGCCTCCTGCTTCGCCCGCTCTCGCTCGGAGCGTGTCCCCGTCCGGGATGACGCCGGTTCCTCGTCGTTGCCCGGTGCCGCGCCCACGATGTCCTTCCCCTCCGTTCCCGTTACGGCCGGGACGAGGTCACTCCGAGGCTTCCCGCTGGGTCCCGGCCCGCCGCCGTTGCCGCTCCAGTGCCAGGCTGTCGACGCCCTCGATGGCGATCTCCCGTGCCAACCGACGGAGCTCGGGCGTCGACTTGGTCCGGGCCCGCTCCTTTTTCTCCTCGGACTGCTCGGCGGGCGC
>JBKPGU010000062.1:0-3430 GCA_046729535.1 Actinomycetota bacterium | reverse complement strand
ACGAGCTCGTCCGCTCGAGTTCGGCTGAAGTGCTCCCGGTTCTTCGAATGGACGACCTCGACACACGTGTAGCACGCCGGGTTGATCGACTCGATGGCGAGCACAGTAATCAGGGTGCGCGAGTCCATGTCCTCGGCGTCGATGTCGGGGTACGAGTTGTCGGCCAGGACGATGGCCGTCTGGGCCTGCTGGATCCCGGCCCGCCTCAGGTCGCGCTCCTCGGCGGGGTCGCCGCTGACGAATGTCGTGAGGTCGTCGTGGGTCGGGTTCTGCGCCAGCGGCGCCAGGATCACCACCCGCCGTTGGCTCTCCTCGTCCCTGCGCCCGCGGATCTCCTTGAGGATCTCGTTCCCCTTGCTGCTCCAGCCGCAGATCACGATGTGTTCCTTCATCCTCGCCCTCCCCTTCCCCGACGTTCGCGCCACCAGCGTGCCGAACATGTGTGATGTGAGACCGGCGATCAACACGGCGACCGTGCCGGGTTTGAGCACGTCGACCACGTATTCCACGACCCTCCCCACAGGGGTGGTGACCTTCCAGGGAGGACTGGCCACCAGGGCCAGAACCACCCATCGAAGCGCCGACCAGATGCTTCGCATGTTCGGGTTGTTGCGCTCGGCGATCCAGATGGCCACCACTGAGAGCGCCATCAGGACGAGAAGCACCGCGACGGCCACCACCAGCGCCGGGCCCAGGCGGTTCTTGGCGCGGTTCCAGGAGCGGATGGCCATGTGCCGTCGCTGTCTCCGCCGAGCCTTCCTGGCCGAGGTGCGAGTTCGATCGCTCATCCGGGCGCTCAGCCTAGCTTCCCGGCTCGTCGGAATCGATGGCCGCGAGCGGACCCTGCGGGCGATTCGGCGGACGGGCGGCGCTCAGCGGAATGGTGGCGCCTCAGCGGAACCGACGGCCGCCGCGGATGACCAGGCGGAGATCCCCCAGCGCGTTCAGGTCGTCGAGGGGGTTCGAGCCAAGGGCCAGGAGGTCGCCCGGCTCTCCGACGGCCAGGGGACGGAAGGTCATCGCGACGAGGACCGCTTCGGGGCGAAGGCCGGCCCTGGCCAGATGCCACGCCTCGCCGACGTGGATGCCCGGTGGGATGGGACCGTTCCCGAGGTCCGTTCCGTACGCCACCCTCCCCCCCGCCCCGACGAACCGGCTGAGATTGTCGGTGGCCGCGCGCAACTCGGGTGTGTCCCTCCCGTACGAGTGGATGTCCAGCGTGGACACGATGCGCATCCGCTTGGCCATCGGCTCGATGAGCTCATCGGCAAGTCGTTCCGTCCATGGGCAGTGGGCGAACTCGTCCACTCCTGCGCCGAGCGCTCGCTGGGCCTGCCCCCTCCCCTCGCAGTGCGCCGTGACGATGGTCCCCGCATCGTGGGCCACGTCGCACACTGCCACCAGCTCTTCGTCGGTGAGGGTCGGTCCGGCCACCGCGTTCAGAGCAACCTTCAGAACGGTAGCCCCCCTGGCCAGCAGCCCGCGCGCGGTCTGCGCGGCATGTTGGGCTCCCCGGACCTCGACGCCCGTCCCTGGGGGGGCCCAACTCGCCCGGGTCGGATACCCGCCGTCCGCGGTGATCATCTGCCCGGCGCACCGTATGTAGGGCCCGTTAAAGGCGGGGCTCTCGGACGCTTCGGCCAGGGAGAAGATGGCGTCCGGGGGCCAAGCCAGGTCCCGAACCGCCGTGCATCCGCCGGCCACTACGGCGCCGGGGTCCGACAGCGCGACGTGGACGTGCCGGTCCACCACCCCGGGCATGAGGAACCCGTCCACGTCGATGATCTGTTCGGGCTCGGGTGGAGCCGGCGCTCCGGAGAGGGTCTCCACGCCCTCTGGGGCGGAGGCGGACACGCCCAGCTCTGCGGACGGCCCGGCGAACGCGATCCGCCCGCCTTCGATGACGATCGTGGGATCCAGGACGATCCGGCCCGGGCCGAGCCAACCCAGAGGGGCGCGGACGGCGAGGGTGGCTATCCGACCCCCGCTTCCCTGAGGGCGTTCAGCTCGCGGCGAAGATCCTGCACCTCATCCCTGAGGCGCGCGGCATATTCGAACCGGAGGTCCTTGGCGGCCTCGTGCATCTCTTCCTCGAGCTGCCGGATGAGGCGCTCCAGCTCCTCGCGGGGGAGCTCGGGTTCGACGCGCTTCCGGCGGCGCCCGCGTCCGGGTGTCGGAGCTCGGCGCTGTGCGTCCCCGTTCATCCCCAGCAGGATGTCGGATACCTTCCGCCGGATGGTTTGCGGGTCGATCCCCCGCTCCCGGTTGAAGTCGATCTGGATCTTCCGCCGCCGGGTGGTCTCGGAGATCGCCAGTTTCATCGAGTCGGTGACGGTGTCCGCGTACATCAGCACCTTCCCGTCGACGTTCCGGGCCGCCCGTCCGATGGTCTGGATGAGCGAGGTCTCGCTGCGGAGGAAGCCCTCCTTGTCCGCGTCCAGGATGGCCACCAGCGACACCTCGGGGAGGTCCAACCCCTCCCGAAGCAGGTTGATCCCGACCAGCACGTCGAACTCGCCCAGACGGAGGTCCCTGAGGATCTCGATACGCTGGATGGTGTCGATCTCCGAATGGAGGTAGCGAACCCGCAGGCCCATCTCGATCAGATAGTCGGTGAGGTCCTCGGCCATCTTCTTGGTGAGCGTGGTGACCAGGATCCGGTCGCCCTTCTCGACCCTCTTGCGGACCTCCTCTATCAGGTCGTCGACCTGCCCCTTGGTCGGACGAACCTCGACCTCGGGATCCACGAGGCCGGTCGGGCGCACGATCTGCTCGACGACCCGGGAACTCACCTCCAGCTCGTACGGGCTGGGCGTGGCCGACATGAACACCACCTGCCGGACCCGCTCGGTGAACTCGTCGAACTGCAAGGGACGGTTGTCCAGCGCCGAGGGAAGCCGGAAGCCGAACTCCACCAGCGTCTTCTTCCTGGACTTGTCCCCCTCGTACATCCCGTGGAGCTGGGGCACGGTGACGTGCGACTCGTCGATGACGCACAGCCAGTCGTCGGGGAAGTAGTCCAGCAGCGTGTACGGCGGCGTTCCGGGGCTCCGTCCGTCCAAGTGGCGCGAGTAGTTCTCGATCCCCGAGCAGAACCCGACCTCGCGGAGCATCTCCAGGTCGTAGTTGGTCCGCATCCGGAGCCGTTGCGCCTCCAGCAGCTTGTTCTGTGATTCGAGCTGGGTCAGCCGTTCCTGGAGCTCGACCTGGATGGTCGCGATGGCTCTCCGAAGCTCGTCCGAGGGGGTCACGTAATGCGTGGCGGGATAGATGATGATCTCAGACAGATCGGCCAGGATCTCGCCGGTCACGGGATCCATCTGCAGGTTGCGCTCCACGTTGTCGCCCCACCACTCGATCCGGAGCAGGGACTCCTCATACGCCGGATTGACTTCCAGCGTGTCCCCATGTACCCGGAACCGTCCTCGGG
>JBKPGU010000061.1:0-4196 GCA_046729535.1 Actinomycetota bacterium | reverse complement strand
GCCGAGCGGCAGGGCGATCCGCTGACGCAGATAGTCGTGCAGCACCTGTTCGAACTGAGAAAGGATCTCCTCCGGGCCGGCGAGGATCAGGTGGTCGAAGTGGTTACGCTTGAAGAACGCAAGCAGCACGTCGGCGACGTGCTTCAGGTGCTTGCCGACGTGCTCCTCGATATGACGCTGGTAGCGGGCCTGCGACCACCCACCCTGGTCGTGCCTTCCCGGGACGTCGTCGAACACATCGGTCGCTTCCTGGATCCGCCCCAGGTTAGAGAGGAAGATTCGGGCCTTCTCCCGGTCCACGATCACCGTGCAGAACGACTGATACGTCTCGACCAGGGCCTCCAGAGGCATGACGTGAGGTTGCTCGGCCACGACGGCCAGGTCTCGGAGGGGCCGGGAAACCAGCACCTCCTCCCGCAGACCCCCTTCCGAGCAGGAGAACAACGCCACCCCTCGCGTGGGACCACGGTCCAGCGACTTGATGAACCCGAGCATCCGCTCAGCATCCTTGGCCACAGACGCGTTGGATCCCTTCGGCAGGTCGGTGGCCTGGTCACGCAAATGGCGGGCAAGCTCCTCGGCCCGCACCTCGTAGTCCTGCCTGCGGGGGTAACGGCGACCGTCGACGTCGAGGTACAGGCTGGACACGGGTGCGCCGCTCGCCTTCCACCCGGCCAGCCTCCTGAGGAACTCCTGGTCGAGCTCGGCCATGGAACTCAGCCCTCCTTGTCCGGTTCGGACTCCCGCCGGCAGAGGGCAGGGAGTCCGGTCGGGCGTGCGGTCATCCGATGGTGAGGCGCTCGAGCTTCGGGGGAGGGTGCGGCATCCCTTCGAGTCGCGCGTCGATCAGCGCTCGCACGGCCAAGAGCACCTCCCTGCTGGCCAGCACGAGGTGCTCAACCAACTCGGGTCGGACGTCGCCCACGGCCGTGACGAAGGCGCAGATCGGGCAGAACGCGACGGAGCAAACGGGAGGCTGGCGATCGGCGGACGCTTCATCGGCGTCGCCCTCAGGTACGGAGGGGGGCGGCTGGCCGTCGGCGGCGTTCCGCGTCGCAGCTCGCGTTCGCCTGGCCTTCGACCCTCCCTGCCCTGTGTCCGCCATTTCTCAACCTCCCTGTCCGGACACCGTACCCACTCGGGGCCCCGACTCCGCTTCGCGAGCGAATCGAACGTCCAGCCGGCCGTCCTCGAAGTTCGCCTCTTTGACGTCCAGGCGCTGGAGCGTCTGGGGAAGGATCAGGTTCCGTTTGTACGAACCCACACGGATGTGGAGCTCATCGGCCTTCCGGAACACCTCCAGGTCGCCCCGCTCAACGAACGGAAGCTTCAGCGACAGGAGGTAGGACGTGCCCCGCTTTCGCACCCGCATCGGCTCGTCCCGGTGCAAGATGGCCAGGGCATCCGTCTCCCCGTACACCTCGTCTCCCATCGCAGCCAACAGGTCCAGGCCGACCATCTCCCGATCGAAGAGCCGTGCGGTCAGGATGGGCACCGGCTCGAACGATTCGCGAACGGTCTGCAGGTGCTCAGCCTGGATATCCTTCCATTTCCCGAAATAGGGATCGGTGATCTCGTCGGGAAAGATTCTGTTCACCACCACGGCGTCCACCCGGTATCCGAACAGGGCCAGGTACGTGTACGTCCGGCGGGCTTCGGCGATGACCATCTTCTCGGGGTTCAGCACGAGCCTCACGCTGGACATCCGGTCGTTGGTCAGCAGCTGCCGGACCCCGTCGAGGTTCCTGTGCAGCCGCTCGATGGCCTGGAAGATGCGATCGTCCGCGATGGGCATGGTGGTCAGCTTGGTCAGCAACGGGCGGATCGTCTTCACCACCCGTCGCTCGACGGGGAAGATCCGCTCGATGTACCAGTTCATGACCTCGGGCAACGACAGCAGCCTCAGGGTCTCCGCGGTGGGCGCACAGTCCACCACCAGGAGGTCGTACGCGCCCGAATCGGCGTGCTGCTTGACGTCGGTGAGGCTGAAGATCTCGTCGATGCCGGGGATGACCGACAGCTCCTCCGCCTCGATCGCGTCGACCCCCGCCCAGTTGAGGAACGAGATCACGTACTCTTGGATGTCCCGCCAGTTGGCCTCGAGCCGTTCTTGCGAATCGATCTGCTCGGCCCACAGGTTGGGAGCGATCTCCTGAGCGCGAGAGGCGATCTGGGTGTCGAACGAGTCGGCGAGCGAGTGGGCCGGGTCGGTGCTGGTGATGAGCGTTCGCTTCCCGGCGGCAGCCGATCGGACGGCGGTCGCCGCGGCGACGGTGGTCTTCCCCACACCGCCTTTGCCGGTGAACAGGAGGATTCGCATTCTCGAAAGAGACTACCCGCCCTTCTGTTAGGTTGCCGATCGTGACGGATGGCAGCCTTGAGCCCGCGTTCGCCGCGCAGCTGGTGCGGGCGGCGAGGCGCCTGGGCACGCCGCTCTACGCGTACGACGGTTCGCTGATCGACCGGGACGCCGAGGAGATCCGGTCCGCCTTCCCCACTCCTCCCTGGATCCGGCTCTACTCGGCCAAGGCGAATCTCGTTCCGGGCGTGATCGGACGCGTCGCCGAACACGGGTTCGGCGTCAGCACGGTCTCGCGGGGAGAGGCGACACTCGCCCTCCGGGCGGGCGTGCCGGCGGACCGGATCGTCCTGGAGGGCGTCGGGAAGACGGACGCCGACATCCGCTTCGCGGTGGAGCTGGCCGCCTCGGGCCGCCCGCTGCTGTGGGTGAGCCTGGAGTCGGTCGAGGACGCCGCCTCTCTGGCCGCCGCCGGCCGGCGCGGCCTTCCTTCGAGCAGGTTGCTGGACGTCCTGGTCAGGGTGAACCCCGAGGTCGAGCCCGAGACCCACCACGGGCTGGCCGTGGGGGCGAGGGGATCGAAGTTCGGCGTCTTGGCTGAGGAGGTGGCGACGGTCCTTCAAGCGGGAGGAGGCACGGACGGCCCACTTCGGTGGCGAGGGATCCACGTGCACGTCGGCTCGCAGCTTCGGTCGGTCGGTGCGTGGAGGGCTGGCATCGCGCTCGGTCTGGAGGTCTTCGCCCACCACACCGAAGGGCTGCCAGAGTTCGACACCCTCGACGTGGGCGGCGGACTCCCGGCCGATCCATTCCTCGCGGACCTCCCCAGGCCCAAGGACTTCGCCCTCGCGGCCACCTCGTTGGTTCAGGGACCCCCCACCGGCCCACACCCATCTCGCCTGGCCATCGAGCCGGGAAGAGCTCTCGTGGCCGCGGCCGGCTGGCTGGTGGCCCGCGTCCTTCACGTTCGGCAGCGTCCCCAGGGAGGGGAGGACGTTCCGGCTTCTCGGACGGTCGTCCTGGACGCCGGGATGACGGAGCTCGTCCGGCCGGCCATGTACGGAGCCCAGCATCCGATGTTCGCCTTGAGCTCGAGCGGCCGCCCATTCCTGCCTGGCACTCCAATGACCGAGGCCATCGTCGAAGGGCCGGTGTGCGAGTCGACCGACCGGTTCGGGCTGGCCGCGCTCCCCCAACTGGAGCGGGGGGACCTCGTCGCCATCGGGCACGCGGGCGCCTACGGCAGCGCCATGGCCTCCAGCTACAACGGCAGGCCCCGCGCGCCTGAGGTCATGCTCGAATCCGACGGATCTCCCACGCTGCTTCGGCGCCGGGGTTCGATCGCCACCCTCCCGTGATCGAGCCCCGCTCCGATGCCTTGGTCCGGGCAGCCACGGTCGACGACGCGAGGGCGGTGGCCGAGATCCACGTCCGGGGCTGGCAATGGGGGTACCGAGACCAGATCCCCCGAGAGATCCTCCGTGACCTCTCGGTTGAGCAGCGTGAGGCTGGTGGCGGGAAGCCATCGAACAGCATCGGGATCACCGACTGTGGGTGGCAGACCGCGATGGCCGGATCCTGGGGTTCGCGCGGTACTCGATCCCGCTCAGGTGACGCCCGACCGGCGGGCTACGCGCTCTCCACCCTTTTCTTCAGGGCGCCCAGCGCCGTGTTGATGATGGTCCTCTCGGCTTGGCGCTTCATCAGTCCCGGAAGGCTGATGGCCAACTCCATCGTGGTTCGATAGGTGACCTTGGTCCCCTTCTCGCCCGGCTCCAGCACGTACTCACCGGCGATGGACTTCACCGCGCCTGAGGCTTCCTTGCTGGTCCAGCTCACGCCTCCATCCTTCGCCTTGTACTTGTAGGTCAGGGTGTATTTCGCCCCGACCCCCATC
>JBKPGU010000060.1:0-6751 GCA_046729535.1 Actinomycetota bacterium | reverse complement strand
CGATAGCCTCCTCAACGCTTGCGGCGCTTCTTTCGACTTCCTCCATTCGAACCTCCGGCACGCTTCGCCCCTCCTGCTCCTTGAACACCTCCGCCAGGACTCCCGCTCACCGATTGGCCGGGCGACGTTCCCGTTCCCTGCTGGCGGTTCCGTGCCCCGGGCTGACCGGTGCCCGGCCGCCGCTCGCGCTGCTCACCGGGCTTGGGACCCTTCGAGCGGGAACTCTGGCCCTTTCCTCCGTCCGGGCTTCCATCGCTGGTCGCTTTCGACGCGGCTTCTTCCTGCATGCGAGGCAGCATGAACCATTGCTGCCCGATCTGGACGAGGTTGGTCGTCGTCCAGTAGATCACGAGGCCCGCTGGAAAGATCAGCCCCCAGAAGCCGAACAGGAGCGGCATGAACTTGGTCAGGAGCTGCTGTTGTTGGCTCCCCTGCGGCGTGGCCTGCTGCATCTGGCGCTGTTGGTAGAATGTGGTCGCAATCATCAACAGCGCGAACACGTAATACGGGATCCGTGAGCCAACGCCGCTTCCGCAGTCCAGGCCCCCTTCGCGTTGGATGATGGCCGCATCGGGGACGCCGTACTGCTTCGCGTCCACCTTCACCGTCTGACCGGCCTGCATCGCATTGCACAACAGGTTCGCGCCGAGGAAGTTGGTCCTCTGGTGAACGATGTCGACGTACAGCTTGCTGTCCTGTGGCTCTCCCACGACGTGGTTGGCGTCGCTGTGCGGGATGTGCGTGATTCCCTTCGGGAACTGGAGGACCGCGAACAGGGCGATGAGGATCGGGAACTGGGCCAACAACGGGAGGCACCCCATGAGGGGGTTCACCCCATGCTCCCGATAGAGCTTCATGGTCTCTTCGTTCAGCTTCTGACGGTTCCCCTTGTACTTCTGCTGGAGTTGCTTGACCTTCGGCTGGATGGCCTGCATCTCCCGCATGGACCTGATCTGTTTGATCCCCAGGGGCACCAGGAGAAGCCGGATGGCCAGCGTGAACAGGATGATGGCCACGCCGTAGTTGCCGAGGAAAGCATAGAACGCGGCCAGGGCGGCGCCCAATGCATCGAGGATCGCTTGGAACCACACCGCCCCGATCACGCCGGCACCTGATCCGCCCCGGCTTCGTGTTGTATGTTATCGTCATACATACGGGCCGTTGGCGGATAGTCCACGCCGCCCTTCGAGAGCGGAGAACAGCGAAGGACCCGCCACACGGTCAACGCGGTGCCTCGGACGGCACCGAGGTCGCGGATGGCCTGCTCGGCATACGCGGAGCAGCTCGGGTAGAAGCGGCAGCCGCCGCCCACGATCTGGCCCAGGGTCACCCGGTAAACACGGACCAACACGAGCAAGGTGGTTCGAACCGGCCAGCCGGCGATCCACATCGCGCGACGGACCCGGGCCACGGTCATCCCGCGATCAGTCCATCGCGGGACAGGAGGGCACGGATCTCGGCGGCAACCTCACCGGTCTTCGCCCCGACGATCGCCGGCCGGGCCACCACGACCGCATCGACCGGTCGCGACAACAATGGTGCGACCTCCCGCCAGGCCTCGCGAAGCACACGCCGAGCTCGGTTGCGAAGGACGGCCCCGCCGATCTCACGCCGAGTCACGAAGCCCGTCCGACCGTGCCCCTCGGTGGGAATCCGATACACGGTAACGAGTCTCCCGGAGAACGGCCGGCCGGTGTGGACCACGTGCCGGAAGTCGGCGTCTCGCCGGAGGTTCGGGGAGGGCGCCATGTGGGCGGTGGAGGGGGCCACGGATGCCTGTCGATCCTCGACGAATTGGCCGGCGCTCAGGCCGAGATGTTCTCCCGGCCCTTGGCGCGGCGCCGGGCCAGGATGCGGCGGCCGCCCCGGGTTCGCATCCTGATCCTGAACCCGTGCGTCCTCTTCCGCTTCCGGTTGTTGGGTTGGAACGTTCGCTTCGTCATGGTTCCTCAAGCTCATCGATAGGACAGTGCCATCCGCGCCGAACGACGAAGGGCCGCCCGGTTGCTGTTGCTGAGTATAGCGGGCGTACCATGCGTCCCGGCCTGCGAACGATGTAGCGGGGGGCCGGATGATGCGAAGCATGGCGAGGACCGCTGGATACCCGATAACAGTGACAGGAAACGAAAAAGGTTCGCCAAGACCCAAGTAGTTGCATGGAATCGATCCGAGGGCCGGGGCTATAATTCGCCCCACTTCGTGGGCCATCTTCCCCCCGTCCCCCTTCCCCCCGTGGTGACCTGAACTTCCACAGGTGTGGAAAGCGTTTGTGGATAAATGACGTCTTCAGCTGTCGAGCGGTCGTCGATGGACCCGCCTGAGCCTCCGGCTCAAGCCGCGTGCTCGGCCGTCCTGGAACGGGCCCGGAGGGACCTCTCCGAGGCCTCCTTCAAGCTCTGGTTCGCCGACCTTTCCGCCGGCGACCTGAAGGGCGAGGTCCTCGAGCTCGTCGCGCCGAGCACCTATGTGAAGAACTGGCTGGCCAGCCACTACATGGACCTGATCCAGGCCTCGGTCAAGGACGCGCTCGGCCCGAAGACGCGTGTCCGGCTGCGAACGGACCGGGGTCGTGGGGGCAATGGGGCGACGGCTCAAGCGGATCGAAACGGCCGGACCCCGGACCAGCCGGGCGCGGATGCGCCCACCCTCCCGACCGAAGACGCGCCCTCTTCCGCCTTCTCGGACCCTGGTGTCGGTCGTTCCGGCGGGCGGCGGCGAGCCTCGTCCCATCCCAACCAGGCGACCCTGGATCACGCCCTGGCGGCGTCACCGTTCCCCGACCGGTACACGTTCGACACGTTCATCCCCGGCCCCAGCAACAAGTTCGCCCACGCGGCCGCCTTGGCGGTGGCCGAGGCCCCGCCATCGAAGGCGTACAACCCGGTCTTCGTCTACGGTGGCGTGGGTCTGGGGAAGACCCACCTGTTGTTCGCCATCGCGAACCACATGTGGGCCCTCTCGCCGCGAACCCGGGTGCGGTACGTGACGTCCGAGAGCTTCGTCACGGAGTTCATCAAATCGGTGCGCGAGAGAAAGGGTTACGCGTTCCAGCGCCAGTACCGGGACCTGGACGTGCTGCTCTTGGACGACGTGCAGTTCCTCGCCCGGGCCGAGGAGACGCAGACGGAGTTCTTCCACACCTTCAACCACCTCTACCAACACGAAGGCCAGATCGTGATCGCCAGCGACCGCCCTCCGCAGGTGCTGGGCGGGGTCGAGGACCGGTTGCGGAGCCGGTTCCGTTCGGGCCTGGTGGTGGACGTTCAGCCCCCGGATCTCGAGACCCGGATCGCCATCCTCCAGATGAAGGCCCTCCGCGACCGTTTGGCCGTATCCGACGAGGTGCTGCATTTCATCGCCTCGAAGTTCGAGCAGAACATCAGGGAGCTCGAGGGAGCCCTGCTCCGGGTGGCCGCGTATGCCTCCTTGTCTCAGCAGCCGGCAGACCTTGCGCTGGCCGAGCGAGCCCTGGAGGATCTCCTCCCGGAGACCGGCCAGGAGATCCGGCCGGCCATGATCCTGGAGGAGACCGCCGCCTACTTCGGGCTGGGGCCCGGCGACCTCGTGTCGAAGAGCAGGTCGCGACCGCTGACCACCGCGCGCCACGTGGCCATGTACCTCCTGCGGGAGCTCACCGGGCTCTCCCTCATCAAGATCGGCGAGCACTTCGACCGGGATCACTCGACCGCCCTGCACGGCATCAAGAAGGTCGAAGGGCTGATGCAGTCCAGAGGAAGCACGTACCGCCAGGTCCAGGAACTCACCAAGAAGATCCGCGCAGCCAGCCGAGGCGTCTCGTGAGGGCGGCGGGGGCGGTGCCCGCAACGCGACGCCCTGTCGAAAACCAGGGTGCCGGGCTGTGGACTCCGTTGGCAGAACGTTCCCCGGCAATCGGCCGGCTTGCCAACGGTCCCCACCGCTCCCGAGGTTTCCACACCCGGATCGATGTCGTACCCCCGCGTTACGCTGCACCGAGGGACTGTTCTTCACTTCTCCCCACCCACTACTGCTGCGAGAGAAGAGAGCATCAGACCAGAAGTAGACACCGAGGAGGCTTAGGTTGAAATTCAAGTGCGATCGCGACGTGCTCTCGGACGCCCTCCAGACGGTCCAGCGGGCGGTGTCGGCACGGCCCGGGATCCCGGCGTTGACCGGGGTGCTCATGAACGCGTCGGGGGAGGAGCTCATCCTGGCCACCACCGACCTCGAGGTGTCGGCCCGTCTCCAGATCCCCGTGCAGGTCCAGGCCGAAGGCGTGGCGTTGGTCCCAGCCCGCCTGCTGGCGGACATGGTCAAGAGCTTCGACCAGGCTCCGGTGGAGTTCGAGGCGGAGGGTGGCCAGGCCAAGATCGTGTGCAGCAACTACGAGGGCACCCTGAGGTGCCTGCCGGCGGAGGACTTCCCTGCACTGCAAGAGCCTGGAGGCACGCGGGTCACGTTGAAGACTTCGGACCTGGTCGACGCGGTCGGGCAGGTGACCCGGGCCGCGTCCAAGGACGAGGCCCGGCCGATCCTGACCGGCGTCCTCCTGGAGATCAGCCGGGAGGGCGTCACCATGGTGGCCACCGACTCGTATCGGCTAGCCGTGAAGGAGCTGTCGGCCACCGCCGAGGGCGAGGCAAGGGCCGTCGTTCCCGAGCGCGCGTTGAGCGAAGCGGGAAGGGCGTCCGGGGGCGACGCGGCCGGCGAGACCGAGTTGTTCGTGAACCACAGCCAGGTCACCTTCCGATCCGGCCGGCTGACCTTGACCTCGCGTCTCATCGAGGGCGAGTTCCCGAAGTACCGTCAGCTGCTTCCCGAGGGATACGAGAACAAGCTGTTGGCGTCGCGCCAGCAGCTCCTGGATGCGGTTCGCCGCGTGGGGCTGCTCGCAAGGGAGAGCTCGCCGGTCCGGATGGAGTTCAACGCGCTGGGTGTTCGGCTGACGTCGTCTTCGCCCGATCTGGGCGGTGCCATGGAGGTCGTCGAGGCGAAGTACGAGGGCGAGGAAATGGTGGCGGCGTTCAATCCGGGCTACCTCCAGGACGGCCTGTCCGCGGCCACGGGGGACCAGATCGAGCTCGAGGTGCGGGATGGCCTGAAACCCGCCGTCATGAAGGGCGAGGGCGAGGGGTTCGTGTACCTGGTGATGCCCGTGCGGCTGCCGGCCCCGGTGGGGTAACGGTTTCCGCCGGCTCCAGTCAACGCGCGAGCGCGTAGCCTCCAGGCGTGCCATCCATGCGGCTGTCGTGGCTCGAGGTCCGGGACTTCCGGAACCATATGGAGCTCTCGTTGCAGATCCCGGAGGGGTTGACCACCGTGGTGGGGCCCAACGGACGAGGGAAGACGAACCTCCTCGAGGCCATCCACTATCTCTGCACGCTCGAGTCGCCCAGGGTCAGCGGAGACCTTCCCCTGGTCCGGACGGGTGCCTCCCAGGCCTTCCTTCGAGGGGAGGTCGCATCCCTGGCCGGCCGCGCGCTGATCGAGGTGGAGGTCCGCGCCACCGGACAGAACAGGATCCAGGTGAATCGGTCGCCGGTGCGAAGGAAGCGCGACCTTCGCAGGCACGTGCGGTCGGTGTTCTCGGGCCCCGACGACCTCGCGGTGGTTCAGGGCGATCCGTCGGAACGCCGGCGGTTCATGGACGAGGCCGTTCGCGTGCTGTGGCCGGCCAAAGAAAGCACGGCCGGTGCTTACGAACGGGTCCTTCGCCAGCGCAACCGATTGCTCAAGGATTGGATGGGTGGAGGGGAGGAACCCGAGGAGCTGGCCGCCTGGGATGCGGAGTTGATCGCGCAGGGTACCGCCCTCTCTCGGGCCCGGGCGGCCGCCGTCCTGGCCATCCGTGACCGGGCTGCCGGGGAGTTCCGATCGCTGGCTGGAGGCTCGGAGGAAGCGCTGGAGGTGACGTACCACCCTTCGGTCGAAGGCGAGCCGCTGGAGGAGGCCCTCGCCGAGCGTTTGGCGGCGCGACGGGAGGACGAGCTGATCCGGAGGACCACCTTGGTGGGGCCTCACCGGGACGATCTCGGCCTGGTGGTGCAGGGGCTGGCCGCTCGGGGGTTCGCGTCCCACGGGGAGGCGTGGGGAGCGGCGGTGTCCCTCCGGCTTGCGCTGGCCGGCGCGGTGGGTGCCGAGGTGGGGGAGGAGCCCATCACCTTGCTGGATGACCCCTTCTCGGCCCTGGATCCCGAACGACGGAGGCGGCTGGCTTCCGGGCTCGGGGCCGGGGGACAGGTGCTGATCGCGGTGCCGGATGAGGCCCAGATCCCGCCGGGGTCGACCGTGTGGTGCGCCGAGGAGGCCGGGATTGTGCCCCGCTGAGCCCTTGGGCCGAGGTCGCCGGAAGCCCTCCCGGAGCGACGAACCCCAGGAGATCGGATCCGTGCTCGAAGGCCTCCTCGGGCAGCGGCCGTGGACTTCGGGCATCTCGCTGGGGGAATTGGGTCGCCGGTGGGGTTCGGTGGTCGGTGAGCGACTCGCTCAGGAGACCTCGCCGGCCGCCTTGGAGGGAGGCGTGCTGCTGATCACAGCCTCGTCGTCGGCTTGGGCGACACAGGTCCGGTTCCTGTCATCGGAGGTCCGGGTTCGGGCCAACGAGGTCCTCGGGGGTGGGTCGATCGAAGAGGTCAAGGTGACCGTCGACCCCGGTCCGGTGGACACGTGAAACGAGCGAAAATCGGGGTCGCCGAGGGCCCTGGGGATGGTAATTCCGATGGTATAATTTCGATGTATTTGAACCCCCGAAGCGAGCTCACCTTCCCTGAGC
>JBKPGU010000059.1:0-2134 GCA_046729535.1 Actinomycetota bacterium | reverse complement strand
ACGTGGGCGGGGTGCAGAGTGTGGTCACCGACACGGCTGCCAGCATCCTGTCGAACGTCGTCATCCTGATCAGCACGTTGGCGGCGATGCTCATCATCTCGTGGCAGCTCACCGTGCTCTCACTGTTCCTCATGCCGCTGTTCCTGTGGCTCACGTACAAGGTGGGCAAGGCTCGGCGCGAGGTCGCCACGCGGACGCAGAAGTCGATGGCGGAGATCAGCGCCATCACGGAGGAGACGCTTTCGGTCTCCGGGATCCTGCTGTCGAAGGCGTTCGGCCGCCAGCGATACGAGATCGGCCGGTTCCGCGACGAGAACCAGCGCCTGGCTGAGCTGGAGATCCGCCAGCAAATGATTGGCCGATCGTTCTTCGCCGTGGTGCAGATCTTCTTCTCGATCACGCCGGCCCTCGTCTACCTGGTGTCAGGCCTCGTCATCGCGGGGCACACGGGATTGGGGAACGCCACCATCACACCCGGCGACATCGTGGCTTTCACCACGCTGCAGAGCCGGTTGTTCTTCCCCATCGGGCAGATGCTCCAGATCTCTGTGGAGGTCCAGTCCTCGATGGCCCTGTTCGAGCGGATCTTCGAGTACCTCGATCTTCCCCATGAGATCGTGGACGCACCGGATGCCCGGCCTCTTCCCAAGGGGTCCGTTCGCGGCCAGGTCAGGTTCCGGGACGCGTACTTCCGTTACGACACGCGCCTCGCTGCGGAGGGAAACGGTTCGCCGGTGGAGGGCGACGGTTCGGCGGCCGTGCTCTCCGCCGAGGGCCTGGAGATGGCCACGCCGGAGTCGGCGGATGCGGTCGAGGCGATGGCCGAGGAGAGCGGGCAGCGGGGCCGAGAGTGGACGCTCGAGGGAGTGAACCTGGAGATCGAACCCGGACAGCTCGCCGCGCTGGTCGGCCCCAGCGGGGCCGGCAAGACCACCGTGACGTATCTCGTGCCGCGGATGTACGACGTGAACGAAGGAGCGGTCGAGATCGACGGCGTGGACGTCCGAAAGATCAAGCTGGCCTCGCTCGGCGACATCATCGGGATGGTCACCCAGGAGACCTACCTGTTCCACACGAGCGTCAAGCAGAACCTCCTGTACGGCAAGCCGGATGCCACCGACGAGGAGATCGAGGCAGCGGCCACGGCCGCGTTCATCCACGACCGGATCGTGGAGACTCCCGACGGCTACGACACCGTGGTGGGCGAGCGCGGCTACCGCATGTCGGGCGGGGAGAAGCAGCGCTTGGCCATCGCCCGGGTGATCCTGAAGGACCCTCGGATCCTGATCCTCGACGAGGCGACGTCGTCGCTCGACACCACCAGCGAGCGGCTGGTCCAGGAGGCGCTTCGGCCGCTGATGCGCGGCCGGACCACGTTGGCCATCGCCCACCGCCTCTCCACCATCCTGGCCGCGGACGTCATCTTCGTGCTCGACCGGGGCCGGGTGGTCGAACGCGGGACCCACGCTGAGCTGCTGGAGCTCGGAGGCCTCTATGCCCGTCTGTACGAGCAGCAGTTCCAGGGCGGCAGGGTCGAGGCGCGAACGGAGGATGGCGTCGTCCTTGCGACCGGCGAGGTCCTGAGGAGCAATCCCCTGCCCTGAACCGACCCCGCTCAACCCTTCAGCGGGTATTCGTACGCGTACAGCACGAAGCCGCTGTCGAAATGGCGGTCCCGATCGGGGGTCGCCGTGAAGCCCATCCGTTCGTACATCCCTCTGGCCACCGTCATCGTCCGCGTGGTGGTCAGCCTGAACACCTTCTTGCCTCGCCGGTCGGCGACCTCGATCGCGGCCTCGACGAGCGCCCGGCCCACGCCGTGTCCCCGAGCGTCGGGATCGACGCCGAGCATCCGGAGGTGCGCCTCGTCGGGCTCCAACACGCGCTCCGGGTCGCTCTCAGGAACCTTGTTGTCCAGCTCCACCGTGGCCGTGCCGAGGATCCGGCCCTCCTCAACGGCAACCAGCACGGTGGTCAACCCGGCCCGGCCGCCGACGTCGGCGATCTCGCCCAGGTATTCCTCCCAATCGGGGTCATCGGGCGGCGCGAATTCCCGGTAGGCCAGGGCGGTGACCCGCCCCGCCTCCTCGTGCTCCTCGGGCCGAACCTCCCGGATCTCCATGCGATCCAGACT
>JBKPGU010000058.1:0-6283 GCA_046729535.1 Actinomycetota bacterium | reverse complement strand
GGGCGGCGACTACCGCCTGCTGGCGTCGATGCCGTTCGACCCCTCGCTGAACTGATCGCCCAAGCAGGGTCAGGAAGGCGGGGTTTCCGTGGTCGAGATGTCCTCCCCGCGGACCCTCGCCGCGCGGGTGACGATGGCCGCCATGCTGGCGATGACCACCACCCCACCGACGATCTCCAGGGCCGCCAGAGGTTCGTCGAGCAACAGGGCGGCACCGGCCACCGCGATGATCGGTTGTGCCAGAAGCAGAAGTGACGAGATGGAGACGTCCACCTGCGCGTGGGCCCACGCCAGGAGCACGTGCCCGCCCTGCGCGGCGACCAGGAACAGCCCCAACCACGCCCAGTCCTGCCATCGTAGGCCGCTCAGCGACTGGCCCGAGGCGAGCGCGAGCGGGGTGACCACGACCGCCGCCAACAGGGTCACGGTCGTCATGTATTCGGTCGCGGGAACCGTTCGCCGGGCCTGCTTCGACACCAGGAAGTACACGGTCCAGCAGATCAGCGACCCCACGGCGTAGACGTCGCCCCGGAGGCTCCACGCGGGCGTCCCGCTCGAACCGACCGTGACCAGGACCACGCCGCCGACCGAGACCAGCGTCCACAACACGTCGAACCGAGTGATCCGCTCGCCGAACATCCGGCCGGCCACCAGCAGGATCAAGGCCGGCTGCAGCGCTTGGATGACCAGGACGTCGGCCACGTTGGTGGCCTTGAGCGCGGAGAAGAACAGGGCGACGTTCAACCCGAAGATGACTCCGCCCAGCGCGGACGTCTTGATCATCGGCCACGTCAGCCGCCGCCGGGTGGCCCTCATCGCGACCAGCATGATCGCGGCCCCGAACCACAGCCGGTAGAAGGCGAACGTCAGGGCAGGGGCGTGGGTGACCTTCAGGATGAGGTTCGTCATGGCCCAGCCGGACACGGCGACGAGCACGGCCAGCCCACCGAGCCTCGTCACGCGAACGGCGTGCGGGTGGGTGGCGTCCATCGACGGCGATTCTTGCAGGCGGTAGCGCGGGCGAACCCCACCGGCGCCGGTTTGCCGTTGGCCCGGGTGACCTGTACAACGACGTCGATGGCGAGGGTCATCGCGGTGGCGAACCAGAAGGGCGGCGTGGCCAAGACGACCACGGTGGCCGCCTTGTCCGCGGCCTGGGCCGCCAGGGGGCGCAAGGTCCTGGCGGCCGACCTGGACCCGCAGGGGTCGCTGACCTACAGCCTCGGTTTCGAACCCGACGACATCGAGCCGACCATCCACGACGTTCTGGCCGGCCGGACGCCCATGGCCGACACCATCCTCTCCGCCGCAGAGGGGTTCGACCTGGTTCCGTCGAACATCGACCTGGCCGGTGCCGAGGCCTACCTGCTGGGCCGGACGGCCCGCGAGTACGCGTTGAAGGAAGCGCTGGACGACGTCCTCGGCCGGTACGAGATCGTGGTTCTGGATTGCCCTCCCTCGCTGGGCGTGCTCACCATCAATGCGTTGACCGCTGCCGACCAGGTGCTCATCCCCATGCAGGCCGAGGCCCTGTCCCATCGCGGCGTGGGACAACTCCTGGGGACCATCGAAGACGTCCGCCGCCTGACCAACCAGAACCTTCGGATCCTCGGCCTGCTGCCCACCATGTACGACGGGCGGACCAGGCACGCCAGAGAGACGATGGAGGCCGTGGGGAAGGAGTTCGAGCTGACCCTGCTGCCCGCGGTCCGCAAGAGCATCCGATTCGCCGAGGCGCCGGCCGCCGGCACCTCGATCCTCGCCTTCAGCCCATCCCATCCGGGCGCCACCTCGTACCGCGATCTGGCGGAGGCGCTCATCCCGTGAGCGAGGTTCCGAAACGCCGACCGAAGACGCCCTCGAAGCGCCCGAAGGCAGCTCCTCGCTTCGACGAACGGGACCCGATGGGCCGGATGGCGTTGTTCTCGGAGATCGAGCCCCAAGAACCGGGCCCGCAGGCACTGTGGATCGAGTGCTCCTCGTGCCTCAAGGAGACACCGGTCTCGCCCCTCGATCTGGTCAAGGCGGCGCTCCCCTTCTCGCTGCACTTCCCACTGATCAAGCGGTATCACTCGCTGATGCGGTGCCCGGCGTGCAAGCAGCTGACGTGGGTCCGGCTGATAGCACGGCCCCGCGGGTCGTAAGCCACCGGGTCAGGTTCCCCCCGGCGCCTCGTGGGCCGCGACATCCGAGAGGACCCGCCTGAACGTGGCCCATCGCCTCGGACCGACGAGCCGCTCCCGCTCGGCTTCGAACTCCGCGATCCGCCCCGTCGTCCCATAAGCTTGGAGGCACTGAGGCGCGGAGGACATGGATGGAGGAACGGTCAGGGGAGACCCGGATGGAGTCGGACTCGATGGGCCAAGTTGAAGTCCCGGCCGACCGCTACTGGGGCGCCCAGACGCAGCGGTCGCTCCACCACTTCTCGATCGGAGGACCCACCGAGCGGATGCCAGTAGAGGTCGTCCGGGCCTTCGGCATCCTGAAGAAGGCCTGCGCCCTGGTGAACCTCGAGCTGGGCAAGCTGCCAAAGGAAAAGGCGACCTTGATCGTGCAGGCCGCGGACGAGGTGATCCTGGGGAAGCTCGACGAGCACTTCCCCCTCTACGTGTGGCAGACGGGATCGGGGACCCAATCGAACATGAACGCCAACGAGGTCATCTCGAACCGGGCCATCGAGTTGGCCGGCGGGGAGCTGGGTTCGAAGAGGCCGATCCATCCGAACGACGACGTGAACCTGTCGCAGTCGTCGAACGATACCTTCCCCGCCGCCATGCACATCGCCGCGGCGACCGCCATCATGGAGAGGCTCCTCCCCAGCCTCCGCGCCCTGCGCGACGCGCTCGCGCAGAAGGCCGCCGAGTTCGAGGAGATCGTGAAGATCGGCCGGACCCATCTCCAGGACGCCGTTCCGCTGACGCTCGGCCAGGAGTTCTCTGGCTACGTCGCCCAGCTGGACGACGACATCGACCGTATCGTCCAGTCGCTTCCCGGCCTGTACCAGCTGGCCATCGGGGGAACGGCGGTGGGCACCGGGCTCAACGCGCCACCGGGGTTCGGTGAGGCGGCCGCCGCGAAGATCGCCGAGCTGACCGGCCTCCCGTTCACGTCGGCGCCGAACAAGTTCGCCGCGCTGGCCGCTCACGACGCGATGGTCTTCTCCCACGGCGCGATCCGAACGCTGGCCGTCTCCCTGATGAAGATCGCCAACGACATCCGGTGGCTCGGGAGCGGACCGCGGAGCGGCCTCGGTGAGCTGGAGCTTCCCGAGAACGAGCCCGGGTCCTCCATCATGCCGGGCAAGGTGAACCCGACCCAATCCGAGGCCGTGACCATGGTGGCCTGCCAGGTGTTCGGCAACGACGTGGCCATCACCGTGGCCGGATCGCAGGGCAACTTCGAGCTGAACGTGTTCAAGCCGGTGATGATCCGCAACTTCCTCCACTCGGTGAACATCCTGGCCGACGTGTGCGTCACGTTCCGGCAGTTCGCCGTGGAAGGCATCAAGCCGAACCGTGAGCGTATCGCCGACCTGGTCGACCGGTCGCGGATGCTTGTCACGGCCCTCACCCCGAAGATCGGTTACGACAAGGCTGCCGAGATCGCGAAGAGGGCCCACCACGAGGGGACGTCGCTGAAGGAGGCGGCCGTCGCCCTCGGCTACTTGACCGAAGCCGAATACGACGAGGCGGTCAAGCCCGAGCGCATGGTCACACCGACGGAGGAGTGACCCCGGGTCGCACCTTCGAGTAGCTCGATGACCGATTTCGAGGACCGCGTCGCGGCGGTCCTTGTCGCCCTGCGGGCCGGCGAGGTGGTCACGTACGGCGAGGTGGCCGAGGAAGCCGGTTCTCCGGGGGCGGCCCGGGCGGTGGGGAACATCCTGGCCAGGACCGACGGGCTCCCCTGGTGGCGGGTGGTCACGTCGAACGGCAGGCTCGTGCCGGGGCACGAGCGAGAGCAGGCCCGCCGGTTGCGGAGAGAGGGCGTTCGAGTGAACGGCCACCGTGTTGTCGCCGGGCCGAAGCGGTAGCCAAGGCGGCGGGAACGCCTCAGTACTTTCCGCGGTATGGACGAAAGGCGGGGGCCCGCGGCGGACATACATTTGATCGAACGCGGGAGGGGACCGGCCCTGAGACCTGACGTACAGAAGACGTTTCGCGACCTCTACGAACGCCACGCGGGCAGCGTGTATGGCTACGCCGCCAGGCGTTCCAGCGCGCAGGAGGCCCAGGACGTCGTGGCCGAGACGTTCCTCGTGGCGTGGCGCCGGATCGACGACGTGCCGGTGGACGCATTGCCATGGCTGCTTGGTGTGGCGCGGCGGGTCCTGTCGAACACTCGGCGGAGCACCCAACGCCGGGCCTCGCTGGGCGCGCGGCTTCGTCTGGTGGCTCGACCTTTGGCCCACCACGACCCCGCGGACCAGGTCGGATCGAAGGACGCCGTCCTGACCGCGCTGACACGGCTCTCCGCCGTCGAACACGAAGCCCTCACCCTCATCGCCTGGGAGGGGTTGGATGTCGAGCGTGCCGCCCGTGTGGCGGGTTGCACGAAGGCCACCTTCTCGGTTCGGCTCCATCGAGCGAAACGACACCTGATGAAAGAACTCGCACTGGCCGGACAGGAAGAGGCCAGTGGCGACACCCCGTCCGGCGGCTACGAGGAGGCCCAGACGCGATGAGCGGCGACGTGCTCGAGATGGTGAAGCGGTCGAACCCGGTCGAACAGCGGCGGGCCGAGGCGTGGGCCACGTCGGAAAC
Source organism: Actinomycetota bacterium (assembly GCA_046729535.1). Lineage (GTDB taxonomy): Bacteria > Actinomycetota > UBA4738 > UBA4738 > UBA4738 > JBKPGU01. The sequence goes on along the minus strand of JBKPGU010000058.1, from coordinate 1,520 downwards.
GGCCGACCGGATCAGAGCCCACATCGAGGTCCAGGCCTCGAGCGGCGTCGGCAAGCGGACGGAGATCCCAGGACGCCGTCGGGTCTCTCGCGGCGTCAGAGTGGCGGGATTCGCCGCTGCCCTGCTGTTCGTGGGAGGCGGCATCGCCGGGGCCGCCGCCGTGCTGCTCGGCCGGCCCGCACCGGAGGGCGTCAAGAAGGACCTCCGCGGGCTCGACGCCGGCCTCCCCGCCGACATCCGTCTCAACCCGAACGTCGAGGAAGCCCTCTCCGTGGCGGCGACCGAGACCTCGACCCTCTATTACGCGAAGCTGAAGGACGGCGGCTACTGCACCGAGATCGTCACCGGGAGCCGTCCACGGGGCGCCACCTGCACCACCGCGGCCCAGCTCTCGAGCATTCCGATCGAGATCACCGTCCCCACGTCGGACCCCGAGTCCTCGACCACGCCGGTCACGATCGGCGGGCGGGTGAACGCGGAGGGAGCGGCGGACCTGTTCATCCTCTTTGCCGACGGCACCGAGAACTCGATCTCGTTCGGCCAGGACCACTTCTACGTGTTCGACGTGCCCGCGTTGAAGCTGGCAGGCGTGCATGCCGAGGGATTCGAGTTGGTCGCGCGCGACGCCTCCGGATCGGTGGTGGCCCGTGGCAGAGTGCCGGCCGACTTCGATGACGTCGCATCCGACGAACTGCAGCCGATCTTCGTGAGCACCATCAGCGACCAGAGCGACTTCACCAAGGTTCTGGGGGTCGAGGGCACGGTGAACGTCGACGGGGCCGAGTCGCTCGAGCTCGTGTACCCGGACGGCACGCGGGTTGACGTCCCGCTCCGCGCGGACGGCAGCTACCGGATCGAGCTTCCCTCGGACCGCGTGGACGATCTTTACCGGATCCCGGGCGAGCTGATCGCCCGAGATGGCTCGGGCAAGGTGCTGGCTCGGGCTCGAGTGGCAGCGGTGGCCTACTGGAGGGCCAGCGAGCGGTCGGGCGGGTAGTCTCGCCGCTCCGGATCACCAAAGGCCGGGAGGACTGAACCCCTAGCCGGAGCGCTTGCGGGCGGGCCGGCGCGTCGACGTGGTTCCGGCGTGCGCGGCCATCCACTCCTCGTGCGGCGGGACCGGCTCACCAACCACCCACAGGAAGTAGTAGGCACCCGTGTCGCCCATGAACTTGAACCGCTTCTTCATGTCGGCCACGGTCTCGTCGAACTCGCCCTTCGAACGCAGGTATCTCTTGAACTTTCCGTGCTCGCGTTCGAGGTCGAGCATGGTCTGGGCGTTGTGGACGGTCGCCTCGATCTTCTTGCGGTTCCGGACGATCCTGGTGTCCTCCGCAAGGCGATCGACGTCCGGAGGGTCCAGCTCGGCGATCCTGACCGGATCGAAGTCGAAGAAGGCCTCCTTGAACCCCGGCCACTTCGACTCGATCACCCGCCAGCTGATCCCGCTCTGGAAGACGGCCTTGCTCATGACCTCGAGATAGTCGTTCAGCCGCTTGGGCCGGATCTGCTTCGGCGCC
>JBKPGU010000057.1:0-8304 GCA_046729535.1 Actinomycetota bacterium | reverse complement strand
GACGTACACCATGTACCGGTCTTGGGGCTTCACGAACGCCCAGATCGGCCTGACCACCGTCATCACGGGGGTCTGGAACACGTTCGTAAAGCTGGGGATGCCGATCCTCGCCCTCGCGGCGCTGGCCATCACGGGCCGCACGAACGCTGCCCTGATCATCCCGACCGCGATCGGGATCGCCGTCTTGCTGGTGGCTGTCGCGCTCTTCGCTGGGATGTTGTGGAAGAAGTCCCTAGCGAGAGCGATCGGGGGCGGGCTGGGGAAGTTCGCGTCGCTCCTCAGGAAGCCCTTCCGGAAGCCTGCGGTCCACTGGGGCGACGCCGCCGCCCGCTTTCGGCACCAGAGCATCGGCCTGATCGCGAAGCGGTGGCCGGCTTTGACGCTCTCGGCCCTGGCCAGCCACTTCGCCCTCTACCTGGTGCTGCTGCTCGCGCTGCGGGCGGTTGGCGTTTCCGAGCAGGAGGTGAACTGGGCCCAGGTTCTTGGGGTTTTCGCCTTCGTCCGGTTGATCTCGGCGTTCCCTATCACCCCCGGCGGCCTCGGCCTGGTAGAGCTTGGCTACATCGGGGGGCTGTACGTGGCGGGACGCGACCACGCGGACGTTCCATTGGATGTGTTCAAAGCTCAAGTCACGGCCGCCGTGCTGGTGTTTCGAACCTTGACCTTCGTCTTCCAGGTCCCCCTCGGAGCGCTCACGTACCTCATCTGGACCCGCATGAAGAGTTGGCGCAAGCCTGTGCCGCACGAACCGGTCGAACCGGAAGTGGCCGCTCCGGTCGGCTGAGATCATCCCGGACAGGAGACCCCGCGCCCGCAGAGGACGATTCCCTCCTTGCCCAGCTCCCGCACCCCCAACGCTCTCGAGACGAAGGTGAGTGCCTCCGTGGCTTCCACTGCTTGGGTGAACGTGGCTTCGGGGCCGAACGCGAACCGATACGTCACACAACCCCCGGGGAAGACGTAGTAGCGGTTGCCGGAGAACGCCGGCGGGAGGGCGTTCGGCTCCTCGTAGCGCTTCAGCTCGGGCTCCCCGGCCTCCGGGGGGACTTCGACCGCCCCCGACACGTCGCACGTCCGGGTGAGGCTCACGGTCACGGCCCGCAGGCCGGCTCGGTCCGAGTCCAGCCAGAACTCCGGACGGCCCGACCGGAGACGCTCGCCCCCAAAGGTCCACCCAGCCGGGAACTCAGAGATGCAGGGCACGAACGCGGCCGACGGAACGGCCTGGGCCAGGATCACCGCCGCGGCGCCGGAGCGGCCCGGGGCGGGGCAGAACGGGACCGCCTGGTCGCTTGCGGATCCGCAGCTCGAAAGCAGCGCCGCCCCCACAGCGAGAGCAACGGCGGTCCGGAGCGACCTCATAGCGCGCCCGTCCCGATGTTGTCCAGGATCAGGAGGAGGGCGATGAGCCCCACGAACGCCACGCCGACCGTGAGCGCCACCCGCTGCATGCTCCAGCGCTGGATCGAGATCGGCGCACGGTGGGGGGCCAACTCCCGAAACCGTGCCAGGATGTCGCGGCCCTCCTTCCGGTTCTTCTTGAGCATCGCCCGCGATTGCGAGGGCATGGTCAGGCTGCGGGTCGCGGCGAACGCCTCGGCGATCTCATCCGGCGAGAAGAATCGCAGGGCTCGCTGATAGACCCGGTCCGGGTCGGTCTGGAACGCGAGCACCAGCATCATGTTCGCCAGGTCGACGGCCTGTCGCCAGGGCGAGGGCCTGATCTCCGCGAAGGCCGGGTCGATCATGAAGATCCGGCCGTCGCGGACCAGGATGTTCGCAGGCTTGACGTCGCGGTGGGCCACGCCCCCGTCCCACATGTGTCGGACGGTGGCCAGCGCGTCGTCGATCACGTCGTCGTCCACTTCAACCTCGGAGATCTCCCTTCCGCCTTCCAGGAACTCGGTGACCAGGAGGTATTCGCGCTCCGGGGTGATCTCGACGAACCCGTACGTCTTGGCGCAGGGGATCCCGAAGTCGTGGAGCACCAGCAGGACGTAATCCTCGTACTGGACGAGGCGACGGACCGAGTTGTAGGCCTTCTCGTCCTCGAGGGTCCCGTAGAGGATGGCCCGCCCCAGCTTGTACCATCGGTCGGCCCTAAGGTGCGTCTTCGCGTACAGCTTGCCGAACAGGTGCGGTCCGGGGCCCTCGGTGACCGTCAGGCGCATGGGGGTCGATCCCCCAGACCCCGCCAGCCCGAAGGGTTTGATCTCGTCGATGGTGAAGCCGAGCTGCTCCCGGATGCCCTGGCGGATGGCGTCGCCGCGCGGGCCACGCAGATCCAGGTGGGCGGCCCTGCCCTGCCTGCCGTAGCGGACGGGGAACACCGAGTTCGGGGTCAGCCAGCGCAGGGCGATCAGCGTCATGCCGCCGCCCAAAGCCATGGCGTAGACGAGGTCGAGTGGATGGTTCTGCCCGAGATAGAGCTCGGCGGCACCGAGGGAGAGGACCAGCACCGGGGCGACGATCTTCCCCCAGTTCCTCCATGTGCCGCGAGGGAGGAGCGTGTAGACGACGCCGACCAGGGCGGCAGCCAGCTCGGTCACGGGACGAGACGGGAGTGACGACCCCTCCCAGCTGCCGATGATCCGAACACCGAACGGCCGTGGACGCAGGAAGTAGATGGCCATCTTGTTGCGCAGCCACGCCACGAACAGGATCGCGACTACCAGGACCAACAGGTGCCGCCACCGACGGACGGCGATGAGGGTGACGATGGTGCCGAGGCGGAGGGTTCGCGTGAACGCCGTCGAGCCCAGGCCGTTCACCGCGAGCATCGTCCGGTTCAGCCAGGCCGTTCGCCGTTCGGCGATCCACCGGAGGAAGTCGCTCTCTCGCCGGTCGAACGCGTCACCGAACCCTTGGAAGAAGAACACGACAAGGATGAGGATTATCAGGACGACGATCGCCCCGATCCAGAACCTCCCGGCCGCCCCGAGCTCGCGAGGAAGAGGAGGTGGCTGCCCGGTCGGGCGCCGTCGTTTCGCCCCGTTCAGACTGCGATCGTCGAGGCGGAGCACGTCGGGGGTGGCCTGACGCTGGTCGTGCCCCATCGTCCCCATCTGCCCCCTTCCCTCGCCCCGACTCTACCCAAGGCCTCCTAGGAATTCAGACCAGTCCTCAGCCCCCGAGTAGGCCCTTGGTTCGGAGCCACTCACCGGCGACCTGAGCGGCGGGCTTCGACCCTGCGCTCAACAGGCGATTCAGTCCCTGCAGGATGGGGGTCGTGAGCTCGGCCGAAACGCCATCGATCACGTCGGTGAACCGCCGGCCGTACCGCGCCACGATCTCCCGGCGCACCACCGGCGTGACGTTCTCGGAGGGTTGAAGGTGCCGGTCGTCCTCGAGGACGATGAACCCCCGCGCTGGGATGTTCCCGTCGGTCGTGAAGAGCACGGCGACGTCCACCTGACCTGCGGCCAGCGCCGCAGACGTTACCGGACCGCTCGCGTCGAGCGGCCTGAAGGCCTTGAACTTCAGCCGATACGTGGACTCCAGGCCCGGGAGGCACAGCGGGCGGCTGGGACACTCCGGCGGGCCTCCCAGGGCGAGCTGCGGTGCCTCGGGGACGAGATCGCTGATGGTCTTCAGCCCGAACCTCGCTGCCGTCTCGGCCGTGACGGCGAGGGCGTTCGCATCCTCGGCGGGCGCGGACGCCAGGACCTCGACCCCCCTGGTCCGCAGCGCGTCGATGAACCTCTGGCGCGTTGCCTCGAGATCGCCCGAGGTGGCGTGAGAGCCCGGCCGGAGGAACTCGAGACCGGTTCCCAGGTATTCGGGCACGAATTCGATCAAGCCTCGCTGGAGGGCGGGCTCGACCAGCTCCCGAGGGCCCAGGTTCAGCGCCCGGTCCACCGTGAACCCATTCGATTCCAGCGCCTGGGCGTAGATCTCGGCAAGCAGCACGCTTTCCGGGAATCCGAACGAGGCCACCGTGACCTTGTCATCCCCCGTCACCACGGCCGGCTCCGCCGGTCCCGTCCCCTCCAGCTTCACGGTGCAAGCCGAGAGGGCGACGAGCAACAGGACCGTGGTCAGGCTGCGTCGATGCACTGGGGAGCCATCCGCGACCGAGCTCCTTTTTGCCGAGGCCGAGGTCACCCTACTGCGACGAGCAAGCGCCTTGGACGATCGGTCGTGCGTAGGATGGCCGGCCATGAGCGTCGTCGTTCGCGGAGAGCACCCTCTGCTGTCCAATCGCGAACGAGATGTCCTGACCGCGACGCTCCTTGCACTGGCCACCGCGCTTGTCTTCCTCCTGGTGGGCCTCGACTCGACCCGCATCTGGGTGCAACGGCAGGACGATCGGTTCCTCCGGGAGATGGTGGCAACCAGGACCAAGCCGCTCACCGACGCCGCCAAGGTGTTGGACGTGATCGGCGGGTTCACCCTCATGCTGATCGCGCGGCTCCTGGTCGCGGCTTACTTGGTTTTTCGCCGCCGATGGTGGCATCTCTCGGCCTTCGTTTTGGCCGTTGTCTGTTCGGAGGCGTTCATCGGGACCCTGAAGGGGGTGTACGACCGGCCCAGACCACTGCTGTCCCTGTCGCTGGTCCATACGACGGGTAGCTCGTTCCCCTCCGGGCATGCGGTCGCCGCTTCGGCCACGGTGGTGGCCATCGTCCTGGCGCTGTTCCCGGCGGGTCGGCACCGATGGGGTTGGGGGTTGGCCGCGGCGCTGTTTGCCTTCGTCATGGGTCTCAGCAGGGCCTACCTCGCGGCCCACTGGCTGTCCGACGCCGTGGCCGGGACGCTGCTGGGGGTTACCCTGGCCCTGGGGTCGGCGCTCCTCGTGCAATGGATATGGGACGAGCGGAAGAAGCATCGCGAAACGCCGGCCGAACCGGCCCTCCGCCCTTCAGGACTCCACTAGGCTCCCGGCCGGAGGTGATGGCCGTCAAGCTCGCATACAGCCTGGGGTACTGGGGCGCGCAGCCGACGGACTACATGCCGTTCGTGCTGGAGGCCGAACGACTGGGGTTCGACTCGGTTTGGAGCGCCGAGGCGTACGGGTCGGACGCCGTGACGCTGGTCACGTGGGCGGCCGCTCGGACCGAACGGATCGGCTTGGGGACGGCCATCATGCAGATCCCGGCCCGAACGCCCGCTGCCACGGCCATGACCGCCATCACGCTGGATCACCTGTCGAAGGGGCGGTTCCGACTGGGCCTGGGTGTGAGCGGCCCGCAGGTCAGCGAGGGCTGGCACGGGGTGGCGTTCGATCGACCGCTGGAACGCACCCGCGAGTACGTGGAGATCGTCCGGTCGATCCTGCGGAGGGACAAGCCGGTCGAGTTCCAGGGCAGCCATTACGAGGTCCCGGTCCGGGGCGGGACGGGGCTTGGGAAACCACTCAAGACCATCGTCCATCCGCTCCGGGCTGACCTTCCGATCTACCTGGCGGCCATCGGGCCCAAAAACGTCGCCCTGGCTGCGGAGATCGCCGACGGGTGGCTGCCGACATTCTATTCGCCCGCCCACCCCGAGGTGTTCGAACCCTCGATCCGCGAAGGACTGGCGAGGTCGGGACGGGACCGGTCGGCCTTCGACGTGGCCCCGTTCGCCCCCGTCATCGTGGGCGACGACGTCCAGGCCTGCCGCGACCTGATCAAGCCGATGGTGGCCCTGTACGTCGGGGGGATGGGGGCAAGAGGCAAGAACTTCTACAACACGCTGGTGTCGCGCTACGGATACGGGGCGGAGGCCAGGGCGGTCCAGGATCTGTACCTCGGCGGGAAGAAGGGCGAGGCCGCCGCCGCCGTGCCGGATGCGCTGGTCGACGACGTGGCCCTTGTGGGATCGAAGGACCGCATCGCCGACGGGCTCCAGCGGTGGGGCGAGGCCGGCGTGGACACGCTGATCGTGGGGGCGTTCCAGCTCGAGGCCCTCCAGGCCCTGGCCGAAGCGGCCTCGTAGTCCGCGGCAGCTTCCTCATGGGGAACTCCGCCGCTACGGAGCGTCGGGCGCGGGTAGTATTCGCACTCGTGACTGCGGGTTTGGGCGACTGTCCCGGGATCGAGGAGCTTCGAGAGCGAGCCGCGGAGTCCGGGGCGAGGCTCGAGGCCGATTCCATGGCCGATGTCGAACGCATGGTTGACCGGGTCAGCGAGTACGTCGAGGAAGAGCCGTAGGGGGCCCGCCTTCATGTATCGGTTCTGGGTGTTCCTTCATCTCCTGGGAGTGTTCGGGTTCCTGCTGGCGCACGGGAGTTCGATGGTGGTGGCGATCTCGCTGCGGAAGGAACGCGACCCAAAACGCATCGGCGGGCTCCTCGACCTCTCCGGAAACTCCCTTTTGCTGCTCTACGTGTCGCTGTTGCTGCTGTTGGTGGGGGGCATCGTGGCGGCGTTCCAGGGTCACTGGTGGGGATCCGGATGGATCTGGACGGCCCTCGGGGTGCTGGTGGCCACTATGGTCGCCATGTACCTGCTCGCGTCGCCCTACTACAACCGGATCCGTGTGGCCGTCGGCGTCCAGACCTACGACCAGAAGAAGAAGGGCATCCAGCCAGGTCCACCTGCGGCGGCGGACGAGATCGATCGGCTCCTTCGTTCACCCCAGTCATTCGCGGTGATGGGCGTCGGCACCGTGGCGCTCATCGTGATCCTGTGGCTCATGGTCTACAAGCCCTACTGATCCCGGGAAGGCGGGTCGCCGCATGGGCATGCTGGATGAGAAGGTCGCGGTCATCACCGGAGCAGGCCGTGGTATCGGTCGGGGCGAAGCGCTGCTGTTCGCCGAGGAGGGCGCCAAGGTCGTGGTCAACGACCTCGGCGGTGAGTGGGACGGGACCGGAGCGGATCAGCGGACCGCGTCGCAGGTGGTGGATGAGATCCGGGCGGCGGGTGGCGAGGCCGTGGCGCACTTCGAGGACGTCTCCGAGGAAGCCGGCGCGAGGTCGCTGATCGCGCAGGCCCTCGAGAGCTGGGGCCGGCTCGACATCGTGGTGAACAACGCGGGCATCCTCCGCGACCGGATGGTCTTCAACATGTCCGTCGAGGAGTGGGACGCGGTGATGAAGGTGCATCTGCGAGGCCATTTCCTGATTACCAGGGCGGCATGTCGGCACTGGCGCGACCGGGCGAAGGCCGGCGAACAGGTGAGCGGCCGGATCATCAACACGTCGTCGACGTCGGGGATCCTGGGCAATGCGGGCCAGTCGAACTACGGGGCCGCCAAGGCGGGCATCGCGGCGTTCAGCTACATCGCGGCCATGGAGATGCAGCGCTACGGCGTGACGGTGAACGCCATCGCCCCGGGGGCCAGGACACGCCTCACGGAGAAGACGTTCGGCGATCTGACCATTCCCGAGGGAGAGTTCGACGCGCTGGCTCCGGAGAACGTGGCTCCCATGGTCGCCTATCTGGCAAGCGACGCGGCCGCCGACATCACCGGTCAGGTGTTCTACGTCGAGGGCGGCCTGGTCCAGCTGTACCAGGGCTGGACCCCGGTGGCCGAGATCCAGAAGGCGGAGCGGTGGACACCATCGGAGCTGGCGGGCCGGGTCGGCGAGCTCTTCGAGGGCAGGCCGAGGCAGTACTCGCCCGAGCGTTCGCCGCTTCGAAGGGTCTCCGGCATCGGTGACGCGGACGCGTCGGAGGAGGGTTCCTGATGGCCGTCTACTTCGGCGACGTCACGTTGTTCGACGGCCGGACCGTTCGGGAAGGCGCCGGCGTGCTGGTGGACGGACCGATGATCGCGTGGGTCGGATCGCACGGGGAGCAGCCTGGTGGCGATCGCGAGGAGATCGACGGCGGGGGAGCGATGCTCTCGCCGGGGCTCATCGACTGCCACGTCCATCTTTGCTTCGACGGCGTGGCCGACTTCCTCGGGGAGTCGAACGTGAGCGAGGCGTTCGCCGCCGTGAAGTGCGTGAAGAACGGCGAGCGGAATCTGGCGGCGGGCGTGACCACGGTCCGCGACCTGGGCGGGATGGACGCGGTGGTGTGCGAGGTGGGCAAGGCCATCGACGAGGGGCGGACCGCCGGACCCCGGGTGGTCGCTTCTGGCCAGGCCCTCACGATCAGCGGCGGGCACGGGTGGAATTCGTTCGCCCGTCAGGTGGACGGGCCGGACAGCGTGAGGAAGGCGGTCCGGGAGCAGATCAGGGCGGGCGCTCGTTCGATCAAGATCGTCGCCACGGGCGGCGTGCTGACCCCGTCCATCCCGGTGGACTTCTCCGCGTTTACCAAGGAGGAGATCGAGGCGGCTGTTGACGAAGCCCATAAGTGGGGGGTGCCGATCGCGGCGCATGCCATCGGAAAGACTGGGATCGAGCATTGCGTCCGGGCGAGTGTGGAC
>JBKPGU010000056.1:0-6575 GCA_046729535.1 Actinomycetota bacterium | reverse complement strand
GTGTTCGACCACGCTGAACGGTGCCGGGTGGCCGCGCTTCACCTCGTCCTCTTCCCACAGCCGGGCGTGGAGGAACAGATCGCCGGGGTGGTTTTCGTCCCAGCACGGCCAATGGATGCCGCCCATCTCTTCGAGCCGTCGATAGCTCATCCCGGTATGCCACGGCGAGAGCGACCGGACCTCGTTCCAGACATCCTCGGCCGTGGGGTGGCCCCAGTCGTGGCCGAGCCGGGCGGCGAGGTCGCACATGATGGCGATGTCGTCACGGGCTTGGCCCGGCGGGTCGAGTGCCTTTCGAACACGCTGCACGCGCCGTTCGCTGGACGTCACGGTTCCCTCTGCCTCGCACCACGACGCCGAGGCCGGCAGGACCACGTCGGCCATCTGCGCGGTTCTGGTGAGGAACATGTCCTGCACCACCAGGTGCTCGAGCCCCTCGAGGAGGCCAACGGCCCGATGGGCGTCGGCTTCGGACTGCGCCGGGTTCTCGCCAATCACGTACAGGTGCGTAAGATCGCCGCGCTCCATGGCCTCGAACATCTGCGTCAGATGCCAGCCCCGCCGTGGCGGGATTGACCCACCCCAGGCCTGTTCGAACTTCGACCGAAGCTCGTCGTCTTCCACGTCCTGGCCGCTGGGAAGATACCCTGGGAGCGCGCCCATCTCGCCGCCGCCCTGGACGTTGTTCTGGCCGCGAAGGGGATTCAGCCCAGATCCGTACCGCCCCACGTGGCCGGTGAGCAACGCTAGGTTGATCAGGGCCAGGACGTTGTCGACGGCGTTGTGATGTTCGGTGATCCCAAGGGTCCAACAAAGCTCCGCACGGTCGGCTCGCGCGTATGCGAGGGCCAACTCGCGGATGGCTTCGCCTGGAACGCCCGTCTCCTGCTCGACCCGCTCGAGCGTGTACGGCTCAACGCACGCCACGTACTGATCGAAGCCGGTCGTGGCCCGTTCGATGAAGGCTCGATTCTCGAGGCCGCCCCGAAGGATCTCTCTGGCGATGGCGTTGGCCAGGGCGATGTCCGAGCCGACGTCGATCCCCAGCCACACGTCCGCCCACTGGGCCGAACCCGTCCTTCGAGGGTCGACGACGAACAGCCGGGCCCCCCGATGGATCCCCTTCAGGACATGGTGGAAGAAGATCGGGTGGGTCTCACGGGCATTCGACCCCCACAGGATGATGACGTCGGTGTTCTCGACCTCTTCGTACGAGCTGGTGCCGCCCCCCGCACCGAATATCGTCGCCAGACCGACGACGCTGGGAGCGTGTCAAGTGCGATTGCAACTATCGATGTTGTTGCTGCCCATGGCCACCCGGGCGTACTTCTGGGCCATGAAGTTCACCTCGTTGGTTGCCTTGGAACAGCTGAACATCCCGAACGATGTGGTCGCGCCCCGGTCGCGGGCTTCACGGAACCCGTCGGCCGCACGGTCCAGCGCCTCGTCCCAGCCGGCAGGCCGAAGCTCACCGCGTTCTCGTACCAATGGGTGGGTGAGCCGCGTGTAACTCTTGCCCATCACGATCCTCCTCTCCAGAGGGCCGACAACCTGCAGCCCGCGATCGTGACCGACCCCCGCAAGCGGCAATCTACTGCACCCCTTCGCTTCGGTCTCAGGCCTGACGGTGTTAACACCAGGCCCCAGCCGGGTAACCCTTCATAGACCGACAAGAAGTCCTCGGCGCGCACAGGGAGGGAGTCGGCATGCCCAGAACAGAGTGGACCGACAAGCAGGATCGCAAGTACGAACACATCAAGGAAAGCGCCAAGGAGCGCGGAGCCTCCGCCGGGCGAGCCAAGGAGATCGCGGCTCGGACCATACAGAAGGAGCGGGCCCGGAAGGGACAGACGAAGACGTCGTCCAAGCTGTCCCGTACCGACCTCTCATCGTCCCGGCGTGGAGGACTCCGGTCGCATGGCGGGCCGAGGGGAAGGACGAGGGACCAGCTCTACAACGAGGCGAAGAAGTTGGGCGTCCGAGGACGCTCGTCGATGAACAAGGACCAACTCCGCCGAGCCGTCGACGCAAAGAAACGTTGACGGCGACGCGGTAGCCCCTCGCAGCGGGCCATCGCTGGATCGTTCGCCTAGGCGGGGGACCCGGCCTCCAGCTTCGCACGCGGTACGATACGAGCAGCCTCTGGATCGCTCGTGGTCCCAGCGGTCGTTCCTGCTCCGTGCGATCTGAGGCCCCTTCGGCACGAGGTTCGGATCGATCCAGATGAAGACGGACATTCCTATCTATAACCCAGGTGAGATCGAACCCAAGTGGGAGGCCGCTTGGGAACGGGAGGACCTGTTCCGGGCCGTCGACGACCCGGCCGATCCACGTCCCAGGTTCTACAAGTGCCACATGTTTCCGTATCCCTCCGGCGATCTTCATATGGGCCACGGCGAGGCCTTCGCCATCACCGACATCGTGGCCCGCTACCGGTGGATGCGGGGGGACAACGTGCTGCACCCGATCGGCTGGGACGCCTTCGGACTCCCCTCCGAGAACGCGGCCATCCAGCGGGGCATCCATCCGAAACTGTGGACGTACTCGAACATCGAGCAGCAGCGGAAGACGTTCAAGCGATATGGGATGGCGTTCGACTGGGCCCGCCAGTTGAACACCTGTGACCCCGAGTACTACCGGTGGACCCAGTGGCTGTTCCTGAAGCTGTATGAGGCCGGGCTGGCCTATCGGAAGTTGGCGCCGGCGAACTGGTGCCCGAAGGACCAGACCGTGTTGGCCAACGAGCAGGTCATCCAGGGCCGGTGCGAGCGGTGCGGCACGCTGGTCGTGCGGAAGGACCTCACCCAATGGTTCTTCAAGATCACGGCGTACGCGGACCGGCTGTTGGACGACATGGCGGAGCTGGATTGGTCCGATCGGGTGCTTGCGCAGCAGCGCAACTGGATCGGGCGGTCCCATGGCGTCGAGGTGACCTTCGAGATCGCCGAGACGGGCGACCGGATCCCGGTTTTCACCACCCGACCCGACACGCTGTGGGGTGTCACCTTCTTCGTGTTCGCCCCCGAGCATCCGATGCTTGCCTCACTGGCCGCCGCCGGCGGCTCGACCGAGGCCACGCGGGAGCTCCAAGACCGCCTGCAGAGGACGCATGCCTTCGAACGGGACGAGTCGCTCTCGCGGGAGGGCGTGCCCCTTGGGGTGTCAGCCGTGAACCCCGTGAACGGTGAGAAAGTGCCCTGCTTCCTGGCCCCGTACGTGCTCATGGAGTACGGAACCGGTGCCGTCATGGGGGTCCCCGCGCACGACCAACGCGACTTCGAGTTCGCCCGAGAGCACGGACTCGAGGTTCGGCCGGTCATCCAGCCGGAAGGCGTCGAGCTTGACGGCGCACGGATGACGGGAGCCTGGCCACACGAAGGTGTCATGGTGAACTCCGGACGCTTCGACGGAACGCCCTCACCGGAATCCATCCAAGTGGTGACCGAGTGGTTGGAGAAGGAAGGGAAGGGTCGGGCGGCCACCTCGTACCGACTTCGGGACTGGCTGATCTCTCGCCAGCGGTATTGGGGGTGTCCGTTCCCGATCATCCACTGTCCCACCGACGGGGAGGTGCCGGTACCCGAGGACCAGTTGCCGGTGTTGTTGCCGGATGAGGCGGACTTCTCCCCGCAGGGTCTGTCGCCGCTGGCGCGGGACGAAACGTTCGTCAACGTGACTTGCCCTCGGTGTGGCGGACCGGCCAAGCGCGAGACCGACACCATGGACACCTTCGTCGACTCGTCCTGGTACTTCCTCCGCTACACGTCGCCGGGCCACGACCAAGAGGCATTCTCGAGGGAGGCGGTCGAACGATGGCTTCCCGTCGACCTGTACAGCGGCGGCATCGAGCACGCCATCTTGCACCTCCTCTACGCTCGGTTCTTCATCAAGGCCCTGTTCGATCTGGGGATGGTCTCGTTCGTGGAACCATTCACCCGTCTGCTGAACCAAGGCATGGTCCTGAACGACGGCGAGGCCATGTCGAAGAGCCGGGGCAACCTGGTGGAGCTCGGGCCGACCATCGACGCGTGGGGGGCGGATGCTGTTCGGGTAACCGTCATGTTCGCAGGACCGCCCCAGGACGATCTGGAGTGGGGCACCGTCTCGGTCTCCGGAGCGCACAAATGGCTCGGCCGCGTGTGGCGCGCCGTGCACGAGGTGGCCCGGCTGGGGGAGGGCTCCGAGCCCGGGGCGGCAACGGGTGACGGTCTCGAGATCCGCGCGGCGGCCCACCGCACGGCGAAGGCGGTCACCGTCGACCTCGAACGCTTCGCCTTCAACGTCGCGATCTCCAAGATGATGGTTCTGACCTCCGAGATCCAGGAGGGGCTTGCCGGCGGCGCCTCACCGGCGGTCCTGCGAGAGGCATCCGAGATGCTCGTTCGGTTGATCGCGCCGGTGGCCCCGCATCTCGGAGACGAACTGTGGCGCACGGCGCTGGGTCACCGAGAGAGCGTGGTGCGCGCGGGGTGGCCGGTGTGGGACGAATCACTGGCCGCCGTGGATGAGGTCGTGATGGTCGTTGAGGTCGACGGACGGGTTCGCGACCGGATCACGATGCCGGCCGACGCCTCGGAGGACCAGTGCCGAGACGTCGCACTGGCCTCCGAGAAGGTGCAGCGCTACTTGGCGGGGCGGGAGATCGATCGGGTCGTGGTGCGGCCCCCGAAGCTGGTCAATTTCGTTACCCGCGGGTCCTGAGCCTCCACCACCCTCCCGATCCTGTCGGTTGGCCGAACCCCCGATGGCCGTGTGACCGATCTCACTGACTCGCCGATCGGTCCCTGCTAGCGTCGAACGACCATCCGCGGGGCCTTCCTCTCCACAGGGCTCCCGTCCTTTCTCGCGGTTCTCCCCTCCGTCAGTGTCGTGGGGCACGTCGTTTGGGGTTGGTGAGTGCTCGGAGAAACGGTCAGAGAACGGCTTCGGTCGGTGGAGCGCCGAGAGCTGCTGGGTCTCGTCGCCATCGCGGTGCTGGTCGTCGTGGGGGCGGCCCTCTGGTACGCGCGCTCCTTGCCCGGACGCGTGTCGGTCGAGTTGTCCGGGCAAGGGGGGTCGCGCGGATCGGCCATTAGGGGCAGTCCCTCCCCGTCCCCGTCTCCGATCCTGGTCTACGTGGCCGGATGGGTTCGGCAGCCCGGTGTGTATCAGCTCCATCAGGGGGATCGCGTGATCGACGCCATCCGGCTGGCCGGCGGTGCCCGGCGCAGAGCCGATCTGGCCAGCGTGAACCTGGCCGCCTTCGTCACCGACGCCCAACAGATCACGGTGGCCAAGCGAGGAGCCGTTGGCGCGAGCGGCCTCGGCGGTCCGAGCTCCGGTGGTCCGAGCTCCGGTGGAAGCGACCCCTTGATCAACCTCAATACGGCGACGCTGGAGGAGCTGGAATCCCTGCCGGGCATCGGACCCTCGTTGGGACAGCGGATCATCGACTACCGGACCGAACACGGCCCGTTCCGATCCGTCGAGGACCTGTTGAACGTCTCCGGCATCGGCGACAAGCGTCTGGCGGATCTGCGATCGAAGGTCACGGTCTGAAGGCCGTGGCACATGGCTGGGCATCGGGGCGTCGAGAGTCAACCACAAGCGGGGCCCGCTGACCCTCTGACGACCCGGAGTGGCCCCGGGACCAGCTGGATGGCCCCGGTCGCAGCCGCGGCGCTCTGGACCGGAATCCTGCTCCAGCCCCTACTGGGCAGCGAGATGCCGCCGTGGACCGCGATGGCGCTCGGGGTGGCTCTCCTGGCTGTGGTCGCTCTGAGGCAGTCGCCCCTAGATAGCCTCCTCTGGGGAACGAGACCGAAGCCATTCGGCGTTCCTCCCGTGGCGAGCGGCCTGGCGATCCTCGCGGCCTTCTCACTGCTCGGGCTGGGATGGAGCTCGTTCCGGGCGCAGCATCTGGAGAACTCCTATCTCGCAACGCTCGCACCACGATTCGTCGAGGTGGATGGCTCGCTGGACGCCGATCCCTCGCCGGGCCTTGGCGGATGGTCCGCCCCCGCCCACGTCGGGCAGGTCCGAACGACCGGCCCGCACGGAGATCTCGTGGAGGTCCGTGCGGCCATCTGGCTCGACGGCTCTGGGTCTCCGCCCGAGGCAGGGAGGGGCGACCGGTTGCATGTCGAAGGTCTTCTGCTCCGCCCGAGGACGGGCGGGTTCGCCACCTATCTCGAACGCCGCGGAATCGCAACGGTCGTCCGCGTCGAGTCGTTTGCCCGCGTCGGGCCCGCGGCGAACCCACTGGTTCGCGTCGGCCAGTGGACTCGGGCCAGGTTCGCCGGAGAGCTGCGAAGACTGTTCTCACGGCGAGACGCGGGCCTCCTCATGGGCCTCGCCCTCGGAGATGGTTCGATGCTCGACCCTCGCGACGTGGCCCACTTCCAGGCCACCGGCCTTCAACACCTCCTGGTGGTTTCCGGCGAGAACGTGGCCATGGTCCTTGCTCCGATCCTCGGCCTTGGCCTGCTCCTTCGGCTTCCCCTCTTCGGACGGATCGTCCTGGGCGGGACTTCCGTGGTTGCCTTCGTCGTCCTCACGGGGGCCGGGCCGTCCGTACTTCGCGCGGGGGTCATGGC
>JBKPGU010000055.1:0-2953 GCA_046729535.1 Actinomycetota bacterium | reverse complement strand
CGAGGAGGGCTCGAAGGCCGGGACGTTCGTCGAGGTGAAGGCGTCGCGGGTGGGCCGAGGGACCAAGGTGCCGCACCTGTCGTACATCGGCGACGCCAGGATCGGCAAGGACGCGAATGTCGGGGCCGGAACCGTAACCGTCAACTACGACGGTTTCGAGAAGCACCGGACGGTGATCGGAGACGAGGTTCACATCGGCTCGGATAACATGTTGGTCGCGCCGGTCAGGATCGGGAGGCGGGCGTGGACGGGGGCCGGGTCGGTGATCACCAAGAACGTTCCTGCGGGAGCTCTGGGTGTGGAACGCACCGAGCAGCGCAACGTCCGCGGCTACGACGAGCGCAAGCGAGCCGCCCACGCCAAGAAGGCAGGCCGGTCCAGGCGAGCGAAGGACGAGACAGGGGGAGGCCGCGGTCGTGGATAGCCAGGGTGTCCGGGAAGTCATGACCCGGAAGCGGATGATGGTCTTCTCCGGGACGACGCATCCGACGCTGGCCGATGAGATCGCCGAGCACCTCGGGATCAAGCTCTGTGAGGCGAGGATCCGCCGGTTCTCCGACGGTGAGATCTACTTCCGCTCCAACGAGAGCGTGCGGGGGGCCGACGTCTTCGTCATCCAGTCGCACGCCCACCCCATCAACGAGGCGCTCATGGAGCAGCTCGTCATGCTCGACGCGCTGAAGCGGGCTTCGGCCAAACGCATCACCGCCGTCATCCCGTACTACGGGTACTCCCGCCAGGACAAGAAGGGGATGGCCCGGGAGCCGATCTCAGCGAAGCTGGTGGCCGATATGCTCACGGTGGCGGGGGCGAACCGCGTGGTCACGGTCGACCTCCACTCCGGACAGATCCAGGGGTTCTTCGACTTCCCACTGGACCATCTGACCGCGCTGCCGATCCTGGCCGACTACCTGACCCAGGAGATTCGCGTCCCGGAGGACCTCGTCGTCGTGGCTCCCGACGCCGGCCGGGTCAAGGTGGCCGAGCGCCTTCGCGAGCATCTTCGCGCGGACCTCGTGTTCATCTACAAGCGGCGGTCCCGGCACGAGGCGAACAAGATCGAGGAGATGCGGGTGGTCGGCGACGTCAGGGGCCGGCCCTGCGTCCTGATCGACGACATGATCGACACCGCCGGAACGATGTCCGATGCAGCCAGAGCGCTGGCGGCCGAGGGAGCCGACGAGATCTACGCGGTCTCGACCCACCCCATCCTCTCCGGCAAGGCCGTGCAGCGCATCGTGGAATCGCCGATCAAGGAGACCGTGGTCACCAACACCCTGCCCGTGCACGAGGAGAAGCTGGAGGTGTTGGGCGACCGGCTTACCGTTCTGTCGATCGCACCGATCATCGCCTCCGCCCTCTTGGCCGTTTTCGAGGACGAGTCGGTCTCCGAGATCTTCCACGGCGACAACCAGCCCTGACGGGCCCGGTCTCCTGGCATCTTCGGCCGATACAATTGGGAGCCGTCGCTGCTTCGTCGAACACGGCCCCAACCGAGGTCCCGGAGGAACAACCATGGAACGCAAGCTGAAGGCAGAACCGCGTGACGGCACTGGCAAGGGTGTGGCCCGAAAGATCCGTTCGGCCGGGCGCGTCCCGGCCGTCGTGTACGGGCAGGGCGCTGACGCCACGGCCGTGACGGTCGATGCCAAGGAGCTGTTCCATCTCCTCCATACCGATGCCGGGATGAACGTCCTGGTCGATCTCCGGGTGAACTCCGATCAGATGCTGGCCATGCCTCGCGAGGTCCAGCGCGACCACATCCGGGGGACGGTCCTCCATGTCGACTTCCTGCGGATCGCGCGCGACGAGAAGATCACGGTCGAGGTCCCGATCCACCTGGTCGGTGAATCGCACGGGGTCAAGGAGGGCGGCGTCGTCGAACACCACCTGTGGACCCTCCAGGTCGAATGCCTGCCGCAGGACGTGCCGAGCTCAATCGAGGCCGACATCACCGAGCTGGGCGTCGGCGATTCGCTCAAGGTCGCCGAGCTGACGGCTCCGGGGAAGACCACGATCCTCACGCCTTCAGATGAAACCGTCGTCTCGGTCGTGCCCCCGCAGATCCTCCGGGCGATGGAGGAGCTGGAGGCCGAGGAGGCCGCAGCGGCCGAAGCCGCCGAAGCGGAGGCCATCGCCGAAGGCATCATCGAGGCTCCCGAGGAGGCCGAGGGCGGCGAAGAGGGGGCCGAGGGAGCCGGCGAGGGCGGCGGGCCTCCAACCGAGAGCGAGAGCTAGGGCCAAGGTTTGGCCGGCCCCTGGCTGGTCGCCGGGCTCGGCAACCCCGGCGAACGATACGCGGCCACCCGGCACAACATCGGGACCATGGTCGTCTCGGGGCTGTGCGAGAGCCTCGGCGCCCGGCTGCGCAAGGTGCGGTTCCTATCCGCCTTGGCCGCCGAGGCGAAGTACCGAGACGTGGCGCTGCTGCTCGTGCGGCCGGGGACGTGGATGAACCTGAGCGGGCCGCCCATCGCTTCGCTCGCCCATCGCCGAGGCATTCCGGTGGACCGGGTCATCGCCTGCCACGACGAGATCGACCTCCCTTTCGGCGCGCTTCGGGTCAAGAAGGGGGGGAGCACGGCCGGTCACCACGGGTTGGACTCACTGGTCGAGGCCTTCCGCTCCCCGGATTTCTACCGGGTCCGCTTGGGCGTGGGCCGGCCGCCGGGACGGAAAGATCCGGTCGACTTCGTCCTTGAGCCCTTCGATAGTCGTGACTTCTTTCCCGGCGACCCGCGAGATCGGCGTTACGCACGACCGCACCGCTTCGCCATTGAGATGCACCGTGCAGGCGCCGCACAATGCCATTCCGCAGCCAAACTTGGTGCCCGTCAGACCAAGCGTTTCCCTGAGCACCCAGAGCAGCGGCGTATCCGGGCTGACCTCGACGGTTTGCAGCTTGCCGTTGACCTTCAACTTGATCGACTTCGCATCAGCGGCCACTTTGCGC
>JBKPGU010000054.1:0-6155 GCA_046729535.1 Actinomycetota bacterium | reverse complement strand
GGTGAACCCCGGCGTCCGCGACGCCAGGACCCGGAGGTCGGCCGACGGGTCGATAGCCACGCCCCGAGCGTGGATCTTCAGGATGGCCTCTCGGCCGCGGAGGTCGGGCCGGTCCACGACGACCTGCCGGTCGAACCGGCCGGGACGGAGGAGCGCGGCATCAAGCACGTCCGCCCGGTTCGTGGCCGCCATAATGATCACACCCTTGGAGGTGTCGAACCCGTCCATCTCCACCAGCAGCTGGTTCAGCGTCTGCTCGCGCTCGTCGTGGGATCCCAGCGATCCGCCGAACGCGCCCGCCCGCGATTTCCCGATGGTGTCCAGCTCGTCCAGGAACACCAGGCAGGGAGCCTTCTCCTTGGCCTGGCTGAACAGTTCCCGAACGCGGGCCGCACCGAGTCCCACGAACATCTCGACGAACTCCGACCCGGACATGTAGAAGAAGGGGACTGCGGCCTCCCCGGCCACGGCCCGAGCGAGGAGCGTCTTGCCGCACCCGGGCGGTCCCAGCAGGAGGACGCCCTTCGGGATCCGGCCGCCCAGCCGCTGGTACTTCTTCGGGGTCTTCAGGAACTCGACGATCTCCCTCAGCTCCTCGACCGCCTCGTCCAGGCCGGCAACGTCCTGGAACGTGGTCTTCATCTCCTTGCGGTCGTAGATCTTGACCCGGTTCTTGCCCAGATTGAGCGCGGTCGCCGCCCCGCCTCCCGCCATCCGCCGGAACAGGAAGATGTAGATACCCGCGATAAGTGCGAACGGAAGGATCCACTGGAGGAGGAAGGAGAACAGCGCGCTGGGCTGCTCGCCCGTCACCGGGATGTTCGAGTCGGTCAGCTGCTTGACCAACGCGGTGGGGTCGTAGTTCGGCGGCAGGGTGGCCGAGAAATGCTGGCCGTTGTTCAGCTCCCAGGATAGGGCGCTTCCCGAGATCGAGACCTCCTTGATCCGGTCGGCCTTCAACTGCGAGGAGAACTGGTTCAGGTCGACCCGCTGCGTTCCGCGGGCGAACATCGCCTGGATCACGAAGAGCAAGGCCAGGGCGCCCAGCACGTACAGGAGGAAGAACCTGCGGGGGTTCCTGGCACCTTGGGCGCCGCTACCGCCGCCCCCTCCGAAGTCGAATCCCTGCCACCGTCCCCGGCGGTCCCCATCCTTGTCGTTCTCCGGCATCGTGGTTCCTTATTCTCTCGAAGTTCCTACGCTACATCTTCCCACCGCTGTCCCTTAATCCCTCCCCGATAGG
Organism: Actinomycetota bacterium; assembly: GCA_046729535.1. GTDB lineage: Bacteria > Actinomycetota > UBA4738 > UBA4738 > UBA4738 > JBKPGU01. The sequence goes on along the minus strand of JBKPGU010000054.1, from coordinate 4,912 downwards.
GACCATCCGGCTCCGGATCGTCCGGGTGACAGCAGCGGGTACCATGCCATTCGGGGATCCCATGGCCACGGATGAGGCGAACACGTCAGATCTGGAGACCCGGTTCGAGGCTGAGGCCCTTCCTCTGCTTCCGGGCCTGTACTCCGCGGCGTTCCGCCTGACCCGCAATGCCGCCGACGCCGAGGACCTGGTCCAGGAGACGTTCCTTCGCGCCTACCGAGGGTTCCACCAGTTCCAGGAGGGGACCAACCTCAAGGCCTGGCTGTACCGGATCCTCATGAACACCTTCATCAACACTTACCGCAAGAAGCAACGCGAGCCCAGGACCATCTCCGAGGACGAGGTCGAGGACTGGTACCTGTACTCTCGGATGGCCGACGAGGGGCTCGAACCCTCAGCCGAGACGAGCGTGATCGAATCGCTGCCCGACGAGGACGTGCAGCAGGCTCTGCAGTCCCTCCCCGAGCAGTTCCGGGCGGCTGTGCTGCTGGCGGACGTCGAGGGGTTCAGCTACAAAGAGATCGCCGAGATCACGGGCGTCCCGATCGGTACGGTGATGTCCCGTCTCCATCGCGGAAGAAAGGCGCTGGAGAAGCGGTTGTGGGATGTCGTCAGGGAGCGAGGACTTGTCAGAGATTAGTTGCGAAGAGGTTTTGGCCGAGGTCGAGGACTATCTCCACGGGGAGCTCGATCCGGACCGTACGCGCGTCCTCGCGGCGCACCTCAGCACGTGCAGCCCGTGCTGGGATCGAGCCGAGTTCGCCCGAAAGCTCAAGGACATCGTGCGGACGAAGTGCCGGTCGCAGACCCCCGAGCACCTTGTGGTCCGGATCAGAGAGACCATCAGGAGGGAAGTCACCCGCGACCCCGGCGATACGCAGTTCCTCTGAGCCACCCGTAACCCTTTCTCCACATCTCATCTCATCGGGAGATGAGCCGACCACCCCTCTCGTGCGAATAACTGGGTGGAGGAGGGCGATCGCTCGACGCCCGCGCCGGACATGAAGGGAAGCCGCCCAGGAAGGATCCCTCCCGTCTCCCCCACGGTCACCGACGACCGCGTCTGTTCCGCCCCCGGCTGCGCAACGAAGCTTTCGATCTACAACCTCGGGTCGACCTGTTGGCAGCACGCCGACCTTCGATTCCCCAATTATCGAGGTAAGAGGCTCGCCGAAGGGAAGGCCTGACCCGCTGCTTCGAGGAGGTCCCACCAGAGCGGGCCGCAAGGAGCTGACTTCTTGCATTGGAAGTAGGCTTCGCGCCGTGGAAGGCGAGCCTTCGACGGGGCAGGTGCTGTACCAGGTCCAGGAGAGTGCGGCCTGGGTCACGATCAACCGGCCTGAGCAGCGCAACGCCCTTAACCCGACAGTGATCGAAGGCCTGCTCGACGCGTTCCGACGAGCGGCGGAAGACGATTCCGTTCGTTCGGTCGTGCTGACCGGAGCAGGGGACCGGGCGTTCTGCGCGGGAGCGGACCTCGGGGGGATACACCCGGCCGGCGGACGGGTCCAGGAGCACTTGCGTCGTGGGCGGATCGGCGAGCTCCTGACCGCCCTGCCCTCCCATCCGAAGCCGGTGCTTGCCCGCGTCAACGGGCACGCCCTGGCGGGAGGGTTCGGGTTGATGCTGTCGTGCGACCTGGTCGTGGCGGCCGATGATGCTCAGTTCGGCACGCCCGAGATCGACGTCGGGCTCTGGCCGTTCATGATCAGCGCCGTCATCCGGCGCAACCTCCCTCGGAAGATGGCCCTCGAGATGATGCTGACCGGCCGACGGGTGTCGGCGGCCGAGGGGAGTGCATGGGGGTTCGTCAACCTGGTCGTTCCGCGGGCGGAGCTCGACGGCGCAGTGGGCGAGCTGGTCGAGGTCCTGCATGGCAAGAGCCCCTTAGTGCTGCGCCTCGGCAAGGAGTCGTTCCGCGCATCGGAGGACATGCCGTTCGAACAGGCCCTCGCCTACCTCAACTCGATGCTCACCGTGGATCTGGAGAGCGAGGATGTCGCCGAGGGCGTGAGCGCCTTCCTCCAGAAGCGTGCCCCCGAATGGACGGGGCGATGAACGAGGCGTCGGATGGACGGTTCGTGGTTCGGACGAGTGGATGTAGTTCGGGGGAACTGCCTTACCATGACGCCATGACCAACACCGTGCTGATCGTGGACGACCACCCCACGTTTCGGTCCATCGCCCGGGCGCTACTCGAGGGCGAGCGCTTTCAAGTCGTCGGGGAGTCCCCAGATGGAACGTCGGCCATCGTCGCAGCCGGTTTCGTCCCGAAGGGCGAGCTGTCCGGGGACGTGATCCGCGAACTGCTGGTCGGCGCCGCATGACCGTCGGGGGTGCAACCCGCACGGAGGGCTCGCCCCAGACAACTCGACGGCTGGTCTGGGCGACGTTCGTCGCCATCCTCTTGACCTACGTCGCTGGCCTCAGCCTGGACATCGTGTCGGGCTCGGTGGATCTGTTCGGCGTCTTTACGTTCGTCTTCCCGTTGGCGGGGATCTTCGTCCTGACGAAACAACCGAGGAACAGGATCGGCTGGGTCCTCCTGGCCATCGGGTTGCTCGGGGCGTTCGGCGCCATCCTGACCAGCTACTCGGAGTACGGGCTGAAGATCAAGCCGGGCTCGCTCCCCGGGCCCGCCGTGGCCGAAGCCATCGCACAGCCGATGTGGGCACCCCTCATCGGCATGGTGGGCATCTACTTGCTCCTGTTGTTCCCCGATGGCCACCTCCCGTCGCCAAGGTGGAAGAAGGTCGCCTGGCTCGGGGCCATCGGCATCGCGGGGGCCTGGATCCTGATCGCGCTGGGGCCCGGGAAGATCGACGGCGCTCCCATTCCGGACCTGGAGAATCCGATCGGCATCGAGGGCCTTCGCGACTTCGAACCGTTGGTGTTCGTCTTCGTCATCCTGATCCCCGCCTCGATCGTCGCCTCGGCGGTCAGCCTCGTCCAGCGGTTCCGCCGGTCCGAGGGAACGCTTCGGCTGCAGCTCAAATGGCTGACCACGGCGGGAGCCTTCGTGGCGGTCGCGTACGCCATTGCGCTGCTCGCCTCCATCGGGTCGACATGGTCCGGAGGATCCGAGGATCCGCTGTGGGTGAAGATCATCCAGAACGCGGCCGTCGCCTCGTTCCTGCTCATCCCCGTTGCCATCGGCATCGCCGTGCTCAAGTACCGCCTGTACGACCTTGACGTGGTCATCAACAAGACCTTGGTCTACGGGTCGCTTGCCGCGTTGATCACAGTGGTGTACGTGGGGATCGTGGTCGGGATCGGAACGGCCATCGGCTCCAAGCGCAATCTCGCCCTGTCCATCCTGGCCACCGCCGTTGTGGCCGTGGGGTTCCAGCCGGCCAGGGAGCGGGTCCAGCGCCTGGCCAACCGCCTCGTGTACGGCAAGCGGGCCACGCCGTACGAGGTCCTGTCGGAGTTCTCCGGAGGGATGGCCCACGCCGTGGCCACCGATGAGCTGCTGCCGCGGATGGCCAGGATCGTGGCGGAGGGCACGGGGGCGGCCCGGGTGGACGTATGGCTCCGGGTGGGTCCGGAGCTCGTTCGCGAGGTGTCCTGGCCGGAGTCGGAGGACGGCCGGGCCGCAGCGGCGCCGGTGGTGCAGGACGACCGGGTCACGATCGAGGGAGCCGACGGGGCCGTTGCCGTCCGGCACCAGGGAGAGCTCCTCGGCGCCATCGGCGTGACGAAGTCTCCGGGGGACGCGCTGACCACCGCGGAGGCGAAGCTCCTCGACGACCTGGCATCCCAGGCAGGGTTGGTCCTGCGCAACGTCCGGCTCATCGAGGAGCTGCGGACCTCGCGCCAGCGCCTGGTCAGCGCCCAGGACGAGGAGCGCAGGCGCCTGGAGCGAAACCTCCACGACGGGGCCCAGCAGCGACTGGTCTCTATCGCCCTGGTGCTCCGGATGGCCCGGCACCACCTGGGCGATGACGGCGATCCCAAGGTGGGCCAGACCATCGATCAGGCGGCCGAGCAGTTGGCCCTGGCACTGCAGGAGCTCCGGGAGCTGGCCCGGGGGATACACCCGGCCATCCTCACCGAGCGGGGCCTGGGGCCCGCCCTGCAGTCCCTCGCCGAGCGCTCCACCGTCCCGGCCACCGTGGAGTCAACCCTGGACGGTCGCCTCCCCCCGGCGGTGGAGGCCACCGCCTACTTCGTGGTGTCCGAGGCCTTGGCCAACGTGGGCAAGTATTCGAAGGCCACCGCGGTCACCGTGCGGGCCCAGCAGTCGGACGGGGAGTTGGTGGTGGAGGTCGCCGACGATGGGGTGGGCGGGGCCGACGCCTCCCGGGGGTCCGGGCTGCGGGGACTGGCCGATCGCGTGGCCGCGGTCGACGGACGGCTGGAGGTCGTGAGCCCCCCGGGCGAGGGCACGAGGCTCATCGGGCGGATCCCGGTCAAGGTGCGCAGAGGGACCACCCCGGGCGCTGACGACTCGGACCCGGCGACCCCCGGAGGGACAGGCCAAGGCAGGGGCGTCGTGTCCGTGATGACCGGGGGCCAGGCTTCCGGCGAAACCGGGACATGACGTCGTCGGAACATGGCGGAAGGTCGTTCGAACCAGGCCATCTCCGAACGGATGTTCCTTTCGCCGAAGACGGTGGAAGGACACGTCCGAAACATCTTCACCAAGCTCGACCTCCTGGATACCCCGATGACCATCGCCCCGTGCTCGCCGTGCTGACGTACCTCCGCGAGTAGCCGTCGGAGTCCTGCTCAGCGCAAGCTGTCCAGCATCTCCCGCCAGTGCATGACGGGGAACAGGTGGCCCTCGTCCGGGTACGTGACCAGCCTCGCACCCTGGAGCGCGGAAGCCAGATAGGCGGTGTCGGCGCGCTTCACCAACGTGTCCCGTTCTCCCCACCAGATGTGGAACTCGTGCGCGATGTCCGAGACC
>JBKPGU010000053.1:0-10388 GCA_046729535.1 Actinomycetota bacterium | reverse complement strand
CCCGGACTACGCCCGCGTGGTCGACATCTGCACGAAGACCTCGCTGCGAGAGCTGATGACGCCGGGGCTGCTGGCCGTCCTCTCGCCGATCATCGTCGGCTTCTTCCTGAAGGCCGAGGCGCTGGGAGCGTTCTTGGCTGGAGCCATACTCACCGGTCAATTGCTGGCGGTCATGCTGTCGAACGCCGGCGGAGCGTGGGACAACGCGAAGAAGCTGGTGGAGGAAGGCTTGTACGGGGGCAAGGGGTCCGAGCCGCACAAGGCCACGGTGATCGGCGATACGGTGGGCGACCCGTTCAAGGACACCGCCGGTCCCGCCCTGAACCCCATGATCAAGGTCATGAACCTGGTGGCCCTGCTGATCGCCCCGCTGGTCGTTCGGTACGGTCTTCCCGGCGGTGGCCACAAGGCGATCCGCATCGCCGTTGCGGTGGGCGGGACTCTGGTGCTGGCGTTCATGATCTGGTACTCGAAGTCCCGACGAGTCGAGGTGTTCGCCTCGGACGAGCCGCCCGCGCCCGAGGTGGAGAAGGTCTCACAGGTCGCGCAGCAGAGGTTCGACAGGCCTGAACAGGACCCCGAGATCGCCCGGCACGGGACCGACACGTCGCCCTGATCTTCAGCTGCGGGGAGAGGGAAGGATGAACGCCCTCCGGCGCTTCCTCCGGCGCATGAACGAGTCCGATGAGGAGCGCCTCGCCGAAGAGGTCCGGACGTGGGCAGCCTCCATCCCGGGGACCATCCGGATCGCCGACGCTGGGGTCCGAAAGCGGGCCAAGCTGGCCGGCATCGTCCGGCGTATCACGATCCTCCCCGTCGAGGGCCTCGAGGCGCTGGAAACGGTGTTGTGGGATGGGACCGGCGAGATCACCGCAGTTTGGCTGGGACGCAGGTCGATCGCCGGCCTGGCCCTCGGCTCGCGACTCGTGGTCGAAGGAGTGATCGGCATCGACCGCGGCGAACGCCGTATCGTCAACCCCACCTTCGAGTTCGCATAGCGCCCGGCCCGCGTTGAGCTGACCACTACTCCAATGAGCTGCGGAGCTCATCTTCGACCTCGGGGCGGGCGATGGCCATGACCTCGTCACCGGGGGACAGCACGGTCTCTGGCTGGGGGATGACCACGTGCTCGTCGCGGATGATGGCCACGATGGCCGAGTCGACGGGCAGGCGGAGCTCGTACATCGGCTTGCCGGCCACTCGTGAGTGCTCGTCTAGGGTCAGCTCGATGAGGCTGACCTTTCCCCGTTCGAGCTTGAGGAGCCGAACCACGTCACCGACCGTAACGGCCTCTTCGACCAGCGCGGTCAGGATGTGCGGGGGGCTGACGGGAACGTCCACGCCCCACTGCTCGGTGAACATCCACTCGTTGTTCGAGTGGTTCACGCGGGCCAGCACCCGTGGCACGGCGAACTCCTGCTTCGCCAGCAGCGAGGTCACCAGGTTGTCCTCGTCGTCGCCGGTGGCCGCCACCACCACGTCGGCTTCCATCAGCTTCGCTTCCTCGAGGACGTAGGGCTCGCAGGCGTCGCCGAGGAGCACGTTGACCTCCTCGGGGAGGTCCTGAGCCGCCCGGGCCGCGGCGACCTTGTCCTGTTCGATCAGGGTGACGTCGTGGCGGCGACCCGCGAGGTCGCCCGCGAGGTGTCGCCCGACCTTTCCGGCTCCCGTGATGACGACCTTCATGCGCTCACTCCGCCGCCGGTTCGAGGAGGGCGTCCAGCTGGTCGACCGCCCGCACCACGAGAATGACGTGGGCGAGGTCCCCCTGCTGGAACGTGCTGTCCTCGATGGGGATGAACCCGGTCCCCCCGCGATCCACCCCAACCACTTGGATCTTCCCGGGGATCTCCAGGGTCGACACGGGCTTGCCCACCAGGTGATCCGGAACGTCTCGCTGGAGGTGGATGAGCGAACCGCCGGCGAAGCTCTCCTTGAGCTCCTCCCGCCCGTGGAACAACAGGAACTCGATCTGGGTGGCCGCCCAGCGGGCGGAGGCGACCGTCGGGATGTTCAGGCGCTCGTAGATCTCGGCCCGCCGGGGGTCATAGATGCGGGCGATGACCTTCGGCACGTGGAAGTGCTCGCGGGCCACCCGGGCCGAAACGATGTTCGAATTGTCGCCGTTGGTGACGGCGACGAACGCGCCGGCCTCCCGAACCCCGGCCTGCTCGAGAAGCTCCCGGTCGAACCCGGTTCCGACCAGGGTTCGGGCGTGGAATCCGGGCGGAAGCCGGTCGAACGCGTCCGACCGCTTGTCGATGACGGCGACGGAGTGTCCGGCCTTGGACAGCTCGACCGTGAGGGCCCCGCCGACGCGGCCACACCCGACGATCACGATGTGCACGGGACAAAGGGTAGCGCGGGTGACCGACGGCGCCCAAGTCGCCCGTGGAGATGGGGGCGTGTGCGAGAATCCGTCGGCGTGGCGACTCTCGAACAGCAGGGCGAACGGCACTCGTCCACGCTCGACCTCCTGAAGCGAATCCTGGTCGGCAGGCGCCTAGCCAGTCACCGCCTGGAGCACACCCTGCTGCCGAAGGTACTGGCCCTCCCCGTGTTCTCCTCGGATGCGCTGTCGTCGGTGGCGTACGCGACGGAGGAGATCCTGAAAGTTCTCCTTGTGACCACGGCAGCGGCGTTCTCGCTGGTCATGCCCATCTCGTTCGCCATCGCAGTGTTGTTGATCATCGTGGTGATCTCCTACCGGCAGACCGTGCGGGCCTACCCCAGCGGAGGAGGCGCCTACATCGTCAGCAAGGACAACTTGGGAACCTTCCCCGGTCTGCTGGCAGCGGCGGCGTTGCTCACCGACTACGTGTTGACGGTCTCCGTCTCCGTGGTGGCGGGAGTCTTCGCCATCACCTCGGCGGTTCCCAGCCTGCACGAGCACAAAGTGGCGCTGTCCATCGGGTTCGTCGTGTTGATCACGCTGGCGAACCTGCGAGGCGTGCGCGAGTCGGGGACGCTGTTCGCCGTCCCAACGTACGGCTTCATCCTTTCGATCTACGCCCTGGTCATCACGGCGCTGGCCCAGTGCGCCGTGGGGGGGTGTCCCGATGCGGTCGTCCCGGCCGACCACGTTCAGGTGGGTGCGGCAGCCGGGGCGAGCCTCTTCGTCATCCTTCACGCCTTCTCCTCGGGGTCGACCGCGCTGACCGGGGTGGAGGCCATCTCGAACGGCGTCCCCGCTTTCCGACGCCCGCAGGCCAGGAATGCCGCGGCCACCCTGGGGATGATGGGGGCGCTGTCGGTCTCAATGTTCCTGGGGATCAGCTTCCTGGCCTCCCGCGGTCACGCGATCCCCAGCGAGTCGAAGTCGGTGGTGGCGCAGATCGCCGACGGCACCTTCCACGGGGGTGTTCCTTATTACGTGGTGCAAGTGTTCACGGCCGCGATCCTCATCCTGGCGGCGAACACCTCGTATCAGGACTTCCCCAGGCTGTCCTCCATCCTGGCTCGGGATCGGTTCCTCCCTAGGCAGTTCGAGAACCGCGGTGACCGCCTCGTGTTCTCGAACGGGGTCATCGTGCTGGCGGTCCTCGCGTCGCTCCTGATCTACGTGTTCCACGCCAGCCTGGACCATCTGATCCAGCTCTACGTGGTTGGGGTGTTCACCTCGTTCACGCTGTCCCAGTCCGGCATGGTCAAGCACTGGTTGAAGGTGCGCCGGACCGGCGGCGTCGAGGCGAGGGGGTGGCGGCGAAGCATCGTGATCAACGCCATCGGTGCCGTCTCGACGTTCGTCGTCCTGGTCGTGGTCGTGGCCACCAAGTTCGGCCACGGCGCGTGGATCGTCATCGCTGCCATGCCCTTGATCATGAGTGGCTTCCTCAGCCTGCACCGTCACTACGAGCGGGTGTGGCAGCAGCTGCGCACCGGGACGGTGAGCGTGACAGACGTCGGGCGAAACCAGGTGGTGCTGTTCGTCGAGTCGCTGGACCCGGCGACGGCTGAAGCGATCGGCTACGTCCGCTCGTTCTGTGGACAGGAGTTCCGAGCCATCCACGTGACCGGGTCGGGATCCGACGACGAGGTCATCCAGCGCTGGAAGAGCTTCAGCATGACGAGCGTCCAGCTCGAGCAGTTGGAGCCGAAGGGGAACCCGGTCAACGCGGTCATCGAGTACGTGCGGTCGATCCCGAGGGAACCGGGTGACTTCATCACCGTCGTCATCCCCGAGGTCCTCACCAAGCCCTCGCTGCTGGCCGCGGTGCGGCGAAAGACCACGTTCTCGCTGAAGGTCCGCCTCCTTCGGGAGCCGGACGTGGTGATCACGGACGTCCCCGTGCTGGTCCCGCCCGGTGCCGAGGTCGAATCCAGCCCGCTGATCCCCGCGCGTACCGTCGCGCTGGTGCTGGTCTCGGCCGCTCACGACGCGACGGTCCGGGCCGTGAACTACGCCCGGTCGCTGCAGGCCACCGAGACCAGAGCCGTGTACTTCGCGTTCGATGCGGCCGACATCGAGGAGATCCAGCAGGGATGGCAACGGTTCCGGATCCCGGTCGAGCTCACCATCGTCGAGGCCCCGTTCCGGGATCTGGGCCCGCCGATCCTTGACGAGGTTCGAAGGGTGACCGCCCGGCCGGACTCGATCGCCACGGTGATCGTTCCCGAGCTGGTGGTGAAGAAGTGGTGGCATCGGCTGTTGCACAACCAGCGGCCTCTGTTCATCAAGCGGTTGCTGCTGTTCGAGCCGCGGACCATCCTTTCGAGCGTGCCGTTCCAACTGAAATGAGAGGAGATCGGCGTTGATGAACATCACCGAAGCCCGGGCGCTGGCGAAGTCCCGAACCGAGAAGGACACGACCTACAGGCACCTGGTGAGCGTTGAGGGCGTCATGCGCAGGTTGGGACGCCACCTCGGCGAGGATGAATCCCAGTGGGCCCTGACCGGCCTGTTCCACGACCTCGACCAGGATCAGACGGCGGACGACCCGCAGGGTCATGCCTATCTGGCGGCCGGCTGGCTCCGGGACGCGGGGGTCGACGAGGTCGTGGTCAACGGCGTCCTGGCCCACGCCCATCCCCAATTCCAGACCGACCGGATGTCGAAGGCCATCGTGGCCGCGGATGCGGTGGCCGGGCTGCTGGTCGCTTCGGCCCTGGTTCGGCCGGAGAAATCAGTGGGGATGAAGGCTTCGTCGGTGAAGAAGAAGCTCAAGGAGAAGGCGTTCGCTCCGGGCGTGAACCGGGAAGAGATCGCTCAGGCCGAGACGAACCTCGGTCTGTCCTTGGACGAGTTCATCGCCCTCGGCATCGAAGGCCTCCAGGAGGTCGCTCCAGAGATCGGGCTGTAGCTGGTCTCACGCCACCGTCTCTGCCTCGAGAGGACCGAACGCCGAGGCTTCAACGGCGGTGCGCGGTCATCCACATCCCATGCTTGGGACGGAGGGTTACCACGGGCGAGAGTCCGATGGGGTGGCCGCGGACCAGGCGGAGCTTCCAACGCTGGGCGATGGTGGCCAAGAGGAGCTCCCCCTCCATCCAGGCGAACGGCTCCCCGATGCACAGACGCTGGCCGCCCCCGAACGGGAAGTACGAGAACTTGGGACGCTTTGCGATCTGTTCGGGCACCCAGCGGTCCGGATCGAACCGGTAAGGGTCGGGCCACCACCTCGGGTCGTGGTGGACGATGTACTCGCTGGCGACGACGATCGATCCGGCCGGGATCGTGTAACCGTCGACCTCGTGGTCCTCGAGGGCTCGCCGCCCCAAGATCCAGGCGGGTGGATACATCCGCAGGCTCTCTGAGAGGACCCGTTCGGTGTAGCTCAAGCTCGGTAGGTCGGCCACCGTCGGCGGGCGATCGCCCAGAACCGAATCGAGCTCCTGGTGGAGCCGGGCCTCCACCTCGGGGTGCTGCGACAGGAGGTACCACGTCCAGGTGAGCGCGTTCGCCGTGGTCTCGTGGCCGGCCAAAAAGATCGTCATGGCCTCGTCGCGCACCTGGAGGTCGCTCATCTGGTCGCCGTCGGCCTCCTGAGCCGAAAGCAGCGTCGACAGGAGGTCTCCCCTGTCACCGGTCCGACGGCGCTCTTCGATGATTCCGTAGATCACCCGGTCGAGTGTCTCCTTCGCCTCCTTGAACCGACGGTCCTCGGGCGAGTACCCGAACCGTGCGAGGAGGATGAACCAGGGAGAGGTCAGGCGATCGAACAGATCCAGCACGGTGCCCAGCGCCTCCGCGACCTGCCGCGTTCCCCCAACTTCGACGTCGGTGTCGAACAGCGTCTTGGCCACGATCGAAAGCGTCAGCTGCATCATCACCCCGTGCACGTCGATGACCTGGCCGTCCTCCCAGTTGTCGCTGAGGCGCTGCGCATGCTTCACCATCGTGTGGCCGTACTCCTCGATCCGCTTGTGGTGGAACATCGGTTGGATCAGCCGCCGCTGACGCTTGTGGACCTCGCCCTCGCTGGTCAGGAGCCCCTCGCCGAGGAGCCTCTTCATCTCCTGGATCCCCTGGCCCTTCATGAACTTCGCGTTGTTCGTCACCAGGACGTCGCGGATGTGCTCGGGGTGGCTCAGGAGGTACGCGTTGAAGGGCCCGGCGTGGAAGTAGGCGACGTCGCCGTATCGGTGCGCGAGAGCGAGAAGGAAACCGAGCGGATCCTTCCTCGCGGCCAGGACCGTGCGTCTTCCCCGGAGGCCTCGGGGCCCCGGTGGGCGCTCGATCGTTCGCGCCTGCGTTCGCATCGGTTCGATTGTGCCCCGTGGAGGGACGTTGTCCAACCGGCCGCCGGTCAGCCAGCTCGCGCCTCCGCCTCCTCCCTCCGCTTCTCCCGATAGCGCTTCACGAGCCACCAGGCGATGACCACGAAGATCAGCGCGGCGATGACGATGGCGATGGGACGGAGATACTTCTCGACGGTGGTCCACCTGCTGCCGAGGGCATACCCCACCCCGGCCAGGGCGAAGGTCCACGGGAGGCACCCGGCGAAGGTGTACACGGTGAACTTCCCGAAGGGCATCTCGGCAACGCCGGCCGGCAGGGAGATGAACGTGCGGACGACGGGGAGCAGCCTGGAGAAGAACACCGCTTCGTGACCATGGCGATCGAACCACACCTCGGCTCGGTCGATCTCGTGCGGCCTGAGGAATACGAACCTGCCCCACTGCTCGATCACGGGTCGCCCTCCTCTCCGGCCGGCCCAGTAGGCCAGCCACGACCCGACCAGGTTCCCGATCGTGCCGAGCAACCCCACCAGGAGGAAGTTCAGGGGAGCAGGGTTTCCGGGAATAGTGGCTGCGAAGGTGGCGTTTGCAGCGGCGCCGCCGAAAAGCATCGTGACCTCGCTGGGGATCGGGATGCAGGCCGACTCGAGCACCATGAGGAGGAACACGGCGAGGTAGCCGTAGTCCTCGATCGCCACCCGGATGAAGTGCTCCATGTTGCCTCCAAGCGCCGGTCGAGCCTAGCAGCGAGGCGACCGACAAAGAGAGGAGCGACGACGGCTCGCTTGACAAGTGGGGTCATCCTCATGACGTACAGTGTTGGGCCGGTGTCCAACGGACCTGTCCACCAAACCCCCGAAGACTGAAAGAACTGAAGGCATGCCGAAACAACTGGTGATCGTCGAGTCGCCGACCAAGGCGAAGACCCTGGAGCGGTACCTGGGCTCCGAATACTCCGTCACGGCCAGCAAGGGCCACGTCCGGGACCTCCCCGAGGATCGCATGGGTGTCGAGGTCGACGACGACTTCAAGCCCGAATACCAGGTCCTCGAGGCCAAGAAGGACGTGGTCGCCAAGCTCAGGAAGGCGTTCAAGAGCGCCACCGGGTTGTGGCTGGCCACGGACTTCGACCGCGAAGGCGAAGCCATCGCCTGGCACGTCGCCGAGTCCATCGGCGCCGACCCGCGCTCCGCGAACCGGGTCACCTTCACGGAGATCACGCGCGACGCGGTGCAGCGGGCGTTCCAGGAACCCCGACGGATCGACTTCGATCTGGTGAACGCCCAGCAGGCCCGGCGGATCCTCGACCGGTTGGTGGGGTTCGAGCTGTCACCGCTGCTCCAGAAGGGCCTGAAGAGATGGACGTTGTCTGCAGGCCGTGTGCAATCCGTGGCACTCCGATTGGTCGTCGACCGCGAACGGGAGATCCAAGCGTTCGTCCCACTCGAGTACTGGAGCGTCGACGCGCGCCTCACCCCCGAGACGGAGGAGGCCCCCTTCGTGGCCAGGGTCATCCAGGTGGGGGAGGAGAAGCTGGCCACCTCCCCCGACAGGAAGGGCCTGGTCCTCTCCACCCAAGAGGAGGCGGAGCAGCACGTCGAACGCCTCCGGGGGGCCGCGTACCGGGTGGTCGAGGTCCGCCAGAAGGAGGTCAAGCGCAACCCGGCGGCGCCGTTCACCACCTCGACGCTCCAGCAGGAGGCGGCGCGCAAGCTCGGGTTCTCGGCCCGAAAGACCATGCAGATCGCCCAGCGCCTGTACGAGGGCGTGAACATCCCCGGCGAGGGTCAGGTGGGCCTGATCACGTACATGCGAACCGACTCGGTGAACATCGCCGAGCAGGCCCTCCAGGAGCTGGCCGAGATGGTCCGCCAGCAGTTCGGAGCCGATTACGCTCTGGACACGCCGCGCCGGTACCGGAAGAAGCAGCGAGGGGCCCAGGAGGCCCATGAGGCAATCCGGCCGACCAGCGCGCGGCGTCAGCCCGATAAACTCCAAAGCGTCCTCGATCCGAACCAGGGGAAGCTCTACCGGCTGATCTGGCAGCGCACGGTGGCCTCCCAGATGGCCGAGGCCAGGTTCGATCAGATATCGGTGGACATCCAGGCCGTGCCGCAGAACGACCCCACTCGGTACGGGCTTCGGGCCACCGGCCAGACGCTGAAGTTCGACGGGTTCCGGCGGGTGTACTTCGAAGGCCGCGACGACACCTCCGACGAGGACGCCGAAGCCCAATTGCCCACGCTCACCGCCGAGCAGGCCCTGCGGCTGCTGGAGCTCATTCCTGAGCAGCACTTCACTCAGCCTCCACCGCGGTACACGGAAGCCACGCTGGTGAAAACCCTCGAGGAGTACGGGATCGGCCGGCCGTCCACGTACGCCCCCACCATCGCGACCTTGCTGGACCGCGGCTATGTGCGGCTGGAGGACCGGCGGTTCTTCCCCGAGGACATCGGGCTGGTGGTCAGCGACATACTTGTCGAGCACTTTCCGGAGATCGTGGACGTCGGGTTCACGGCGAAGATGGAGGGGGAGCTCGACGACATCGCGGAAGGCCAGGCCCCTTGGGTCGGCGTCCTGCGCGAGTTCTACGGCCCCTTCCACGAGGAGGTTGAGCGGTCGAAGAACAAGATCACGCCGCCGGAGGTCGTGCGGCTGGACCTGTGGTGCCCCCGATGCCCCGAGGAGGGCCGGGGCCAGGCCCACCTCGTGGAGAAGCTCGGCCGGTACGGGAAGTTCCTGGGCTGCCAGAACTACCCGGAGTGTCGCTACACCAGCCCGATGGAGGGCGAAACGGCGCCGCCGGAACCCGAGCCCACCGGGGAGATTTGTCCTGAATGTGGCCGCCCACTGGTGCGCAAAACCGGCCGGTTCGGCCCGTTCGTGGGGTGCTCGGGGTACCCGGAATGCAAATACATAAAGAAGGAAGCGCCGAAGACCACGGGCATCACCTGCCCGGAGTGCAACCAGGGCGAGCTGGTCGAGCGCCGGGGCCGGTACGGTGCCTTCTACTCGTGCAGCCGATACCCCGAGTGCAAGTTCAGCGTGAACCAGAAGCCCCACCCCGAGCCCTGCCCGGTCTGCGGCGGCCTCGTCGTCGACGCCCGAGGCGGCGCCAAGCGCTGCATCGCCTGCGGCCGAGCCTGGAGCGCCGAGGGCGACGAGTTGCCAGAGGACGAAGCCAACGCCCTCGTTCCAAAACGCAGGGGATCCCGGTCGAACGCCTCGAACGGCGCCAAGAGTTCACGGACCCGAACGGCCAAGAAGGCCTAGCAGCGTGGTAGGGGTGACTGAACCCCCATGGCCGGGGTAGCCGAGGAGATCGGTGCCCTTCGGGGCACCCGGCCGGCGACCCTCAAGGACCTCCTGACCCAGCCCTCCTATTCCCGGCTGTGGCGGGCCATGTTGGTGTCGTCGCTGGGCGACTGGGTTGGGTTCGTCGCCGTGGCCGCCCTCGTGGTCGAGCCGCGCCTCGGCGGCCAGCGCCTGGGTGGTCTGGCCGTGGCGGGAGTCATGCTGGCCCGGCTGCTCCCCTCGGTCCTGTTCGGCCCGTTCGCCGGGGCCTTGTCCGACCGCTTCGACAGGCGAAAGGTCATGGTGGGAGCCGACATCGGCCGGGGGATCGGCTATGCCTCCATGCCGTTCCTTCCCAACCTCTGGACGATCTTCCTGATGTCCTTCCTCATCGAGTGCTTGTCGCTGCTGTGGAC
>JBKPGU010000052.1:0-4536 GCA_046729535.1 Actinomycetota bacterium | reverse complement strand
CAACCCGCTGGTCCTCCTGCGACTGGCCGTCAAACCGCTGGCCCAACCGCCGTTCCCGATCGAGCTGATCGGTCAAGTCTAGGGAGCCCCGATACGGAGGCAGAGAGACGTCGGTAAGGTAGGAGAGGCGAGGAAAGGAGGAACCGATGGGATATCCAGTCACCTGGTTCGAGGTCAACGGGTCCGAACCCAACAAGGCGAGCGCCTTCTACGCGGAGCTGTTCGGATGGGACATGAAGGCGCTCCCCGAGGCGAACTACATCCTGATCGACACGCACTCCGGATCGGGCATCAACGGTGGCATCGGTGAGACCCGGCAGGGCCAGTCGGCCCACGGCGTGGTGTACGTCGAGGGCCCCGACATCCAGGCCCTGCTCGACAAGGCCGAGTCCATGGGAGCAACCACCGTGGTCCCTCGCACCACCAGCATGGACGTGACGTTCGCGCAGTTCACCGATCCGTTCGGCAACCTCATAGGTCTGGTCGAGGGCGAAGGGAGCACCGCTGTGTCCGAGGGCGACAACCCGCCGGTGAACTGGTTCGAGATCGCCAGCACCGAGCCCAAGGCCGCGTGGGACTTCTACCGAGAGCTGTTCGGATGGGAGATCGAGGAGTCGTCCGGGGAGGGCTACGTCCACGGCGAGGTGAACGCAGGAAAGGGGATCCCCGGAGGGATCGGCTCGTCACAGAGCGGGGAGCCCAGCAGCCGCGTCTACGCCCAGGTCGACGACCTCCAGAAGTACGTCGAACGAGCCGAGTCGCTAGGAGGTAAGACCGTCGTCCAGCCGATGTCGGTGAACGAGGGCACGTCCATCGCCTTGTTCGCCGATCCGCAGGGGACGCTGTTCGGCCTGTACGCGCATCAGCACTGAACTGGTCGAACGATCACCCACGTCTCACGTGGACGGAGGGACAGTCGGGCCCGGAGGGTGCGTGGGGGTGGCCGCTATACTGGGCACTGCCCCTCGGGTCGCGGGGGCGTGTGGTGTCAGCCCCCATCGTCTAGCGGCCTAGGATACCGGCCTTTCAAGCCGGCGGCACGGGTTCGAATCCCGTTGGGGGCACGCGTGGCAGCTTCATAGAGGTCCCGTGGTGTAGCCCGGTTTAACACGCCGCCCTGTCAAGGCGGAGATCGCCGGTTCGAATCCGGTCGGGACCGCAAGCCCCAGCGGGGGACGGGAAGCGAACGTCACCCCGGGGGGTCGCGGCGAGGTAGCTCAGTTGGCAGAGCACGCGGCTGAAAACCGCGGTGTCGGCAGTTCGATTCTGCCCCTCGCCACCCTCGACTAGTTCAGCGATTCGTGGCTCATGGCTTCGGCCCACCGGCCGGCGACGTTCTGGTACAACTCAGCCGCCCGAGCCATGCCCCCCGGCTTGGCGATCTCCTCGATCGCCTCTTGGATCTCCCGGCCGCTGTGGTCGTTATCCAGCTCGTCCCACGAGAACAACGAGGACACACCCGCGTAATCGAGCTCGAGCATGCTCTGCGGATGGAACCCGGCCAGCCACTCCGCAAGCTCTCTGATGAGCGAGGCGATGGGCGCCAGTTCGGAACGGCGAACCACCTGGAGCGCCCGGTCGGCTCGGCGCTTGGCGACGAGCAGCGGGGTCCAATAGAACAGCCGGTACTCCCCGGGCGAGGATTCGACCAACCGTCGCTCCTCCTCGTCCACCAGGACGAACCACCGCACGGGCACGTGCCAGGGACTCTGAAGGATGGCCGGGGCCGCCGACGGCTCGCGGCGCTTCAATCTGGCCAGCTCGCGAGCGACGCGCCGGGCCTCGGACTCGGGGACGAAGGTCTCGGCCAGCTCGGCCGGGGCCGACTCGCGGAACGAGAGGATGCCGGCGAGGATGCGGAGGCGGGTCCGCCAAGGGCACACGTAGTAGACGCCGTCGACCAGCCGGATGTCGGCGTACTCGCCCTCGGCGGATGCCAGGAGCCCGATGGCACGGTCCCCGCCGATCGACTCATGGCGATAAACGGGACGGTGCGGTGGTGGATGTCCGCCGGAAACGATATAGCGCTCCCACTGCGCACGCTCGCCCTCCGCGTACGTGTCGAGCGGACGGAACACCCGGAGGTACGCGCAAGGGATCACGGGGCGAATTATAGGTTCGGGCCCTTCCCCGGCTTCAAGTCCGAACGCCAAGGTCGTCGGGTCGTCGACGGCGTCCTGCGGATGGAAGAAAGCCGGGTGCTATATTCGCTCGGCGCTCACCGACAGGCCGGAGGCTGAGTGGCCCGACACCGGATCATCGAGCGAGGACCCATCACATAGGTGGCGCTCTTCGATCAGCTGGGCGATCAGTACGAGGAGGTCGTGTTCTTCCACGACCCGCCCACCGGGCTGCGGGCAATCGTGGCCATCCACTCCACTAGGCTCGGCCCCGCCCTCGGTGGCTGTCGCTTCTATCCGTTCACCTCCGAGGACGAAGCGCTTCGGGACGTGCTGCGCCTGGCGAAGGGCATGACGTACAAGGCAGCGGCAGCCGGACTGGACCTGGGCGGCGGGAAGGCCGTCATCATCGGAGACCCCAAGCGGATCAAGACCGAAGAGCTGCTCCGAGCATACGGCCGGTTCATCGAGTCGCTCGGCGGTCGCTACATCACCGCCGAGGACATCGGGCCGGCTCGCGACGATATGGACATCATCCGGCGGGAGACCATGTACGTGACCGGCATCTCGCCGGAGCTGGGCGGCTCGGGCGACCCCTCCCCGGTCACCGCGTATGGGGTCTACCTTGGGATGATCGCGTGCGCAGAGCAGGCGTGGGAGAAGCAGTCCCTGAAGGGCCGCCGGGTGGCGGTGCAAGGCGTGGGCAAGGTCGGCTATCACCTGGTGAAGCATCTGGTCGAAGCAGGCGCGGACGTGGTCGTCAGCGACGTGAGCGTCGACTCGGTGGCCCGTGCGGTGAAGGACTTCGGCGTGGACACCGCGGAACCGGAGAAGATCCACGCCCTCGAGTGCGACATCTTCGCGCCGTGCGCGCTGGGCGGAATCATCCGAGACGACACCATCCCCTCGCTGAAGTGCCGGATCGTGGCCGGCTCGGCCAACAACCAGCTCGAGCGTTCCGAACACGGCGAAGCTCTCGACGCGGCGGGCATCCTGTACGCGCCGGACTATGTCATCAACGCCGGCGGCCTGATCAACGTCGCCGACGAGCTCCAGGGATACAACGAGGCACGGGCGAAATCGCGGTTGCAGGAGGTCTATCGGACCCTTCGCCAGATCTTCAACATCGCCAGCGACCGCCGCATCAGCACTTCGGCTGCGGCCGACGCCTTCGCCGAGGAGCGCATCGAGAAGATCGGACGGGTCCGCCTGTACTGGGTGCCGGGCGGCCGCGGGTGGGCGAAGATCTGGGCCCGCAGCTGAGCCGAAGAATGGACCGATTCCGATGACGGCACGGGTGGGCGAAGGGCGCGACCTGGAGGAGCCCGGCCCTCTCCGAGTCCTCCCGTTGGAGGGCGAGCCACAGCCGGACATCGCATCGCTGGGACTCAAAGAGGAAGGACTGCTCGAGCTGTTCCGGCTGATGGCGTTGACCCGCCGGGCCGACCTGGAGTCGACCGCCCTGCAACGCCAGGGCGAGCTGGCCGTCTATCCCCCATTGATCGGCCAGGAGGCCGCGCAGATCGGGAGCGCGTTCGCCCTGGAGGAATCGGACTGGATCTTCCCGTCCTACCGCGAGCTCGGGGCGGCGGTCGTTCGCGGCGTCGACCTGGTCGAGTACCTCCACTTCTACCGGGCCACGTGGCACGGAGGGACGTACGACGCGAACGCCCATCGGTTCGGCTACGTCAGCGTGCCGGTCGGCTCGCAGACGCTGCACGCCGTCGGTTACGCCATGGGCGCGAGGCTCGACGGTCTGTCGCCGGCGACGTTGGTCTACTTCGGGGATGGGGCGACCTCGGAGGGCGACTTTCACGAGGCATGCAACTTCGCTGCGGTGTTCCGCGCTCCGGTGGTGTTCTTCTGCCAGAACAACCAGTGGGCCATCTCGGTCCCCCTGTCGGCCCAGACCGTGGCCCCCATCTGGAAGAAGGCCGAGGCGTACGGCTTCCCCGGCGTCCAGGTCGACGGCAACGACGTGTTGGCGGTGTTCAAGGCCACTCGGGAGGCCGCCACGAGGGCCCGCGACGAGGGGATCCCCACCCTGATCGAGGCCGTCACGTACCGGATCGGCCCTCACTCGACCGCCGACGACGCGTCGAAGTACCGGCCCGCCGAGGAGGTCGAGCGGTGGCGGGCCTTAGACCCTCTCGAACGGTACCGACGGTGGCTCGCCAAGTCGGGAACAGCCGACGACGCCTTCTTCGATCGCGTGGAATCGGAGGCGAAGGAATTCGCAGCCCGGATGCGGGTCGGCGTCACCGGTTCCAAGCCCCGACCGGTGGCCGAGCTGTTCGAGTGGGTGTTCGACGACATTCCGCCGCACCTCGCGAGGCAGCGGGACGAGGCGCTCTGGTTCGCGGGTGAGAGCGCGACCGTCGCGGAGGAGGAGTAGCCGTGGCCGAGGTGACGATGG
>JBKPGU010000051.1:0-8491 GCA_046729535.1 Actinomycetota bacterium | reverse complement strand
GGGTACGTGGCCTTCTTCGCCGTTGGTGCCTACGCAACCGGTGTCCTCACGGCGGCGCCGAACTCCGGCTCTTCCCTTCACCCCCAGCTCTCGTTCGTCGAAGCGCTCCCGATCGTGATCGCCATCGCGGTGGTGGCGGGGCTCCTGATCGGCGGGCCGGTCCTGCGGCTTCGAGGCGACTATCTCGCGCTGGTCACATTGGGGTTCGGTGAGATCGCGCGGGTGCTGGTCACGTCGGACTGGCTGAAGCCGTTCCTGGGCGGCGCTGCCGGGCTGATCGGCATTCCCGCCCCGACCATCGGCAACATCACCTTCCGGGACCCTCAGCCCTTCTACTACCTGACGCTGGCCTTCTGCGCCGTCGCTCTGTTCGTCTCGTGGCGGCTCGCCCATTCCCGCGTGGGCCGGGCCTGGAACGCCATGCGGGAGGACGAACAGGTGGCCGAGGCCATGGGCATCAGCACGGTGAAGTACAAACTGCTGGCGTTCGGGACGGGCGCGGCCATCGGGAGCCTTTCGGGGTCCCTGTTCGCCGTGCAGATCGGGTCCCTTACGCCGGCGAGCTTCACCGTCTTCGTCTCCATCACCGCCCTGGCCATCGTTATCCTGGGCGGGATGGGGAGCCTCCCCGGCGTGGTCTTGGGCGCCCTCGTGCTGATCGGGCTCCCCGGGTTCCTGACCGAGTTTCAGGACTACCAGCTGCTGATCTACGGAGCCGTGCTGGTGGGCATCATGATCCTCAGGCCGCAGGGCCTCATCCCGAACGTGCGCCGGATGCAGGAGCTGCACGAGGACGAACGTGCCCAGGACCAGTGGCTCAAGCGGGCCGGGGACGGGAGCGCCGACGCGACGGTGGGAGCCGGCGCCGGGACGGAGGCCACGTGAGCGACGGACAGGGGCACCTCCTCCAGATCACGGGCCTGAGGAAGAGGTTCGGCGGGCTCAACGCAGTCTCCGACCTGGAGCTCCACGTCGACGAGGGAGAGATCGTCAGCGTGATCGGCCCGAACGGGGCGGGCAAGACGACCCTGTTCAACATGATCACCGGGATGTACGAGCCGGACGGCGGCGACATCCTGTTCGACAGGCAGAGCGTGATCGGGCTGAAGCCGAACCAGATCACGAAGCTCGGCATCGCCCGCACCTTCCAGACCGTGCACCTGTTTCCCAACATGACGGTCCTGGAGAACGCCATGGTGGGGCAGCATTCCCGAACGAAGTCGGGACTGTTCGGGTCCGTATTCCGGCCGCCCTCCACCAAGAAGGAGGAGGAACGCATAAGGGCGAAGGCGGAGGAATCGCTGGAGTTCTTCGGGACCCGCTTGGCGGGGTATCGGTTCGACCAGACCGCCTCGGTCCTGTCCTACGCGAACCGCCGCCGCCTGGAGATCGCCAGAGCCATGTCCACCGAGCCGAAGATCCTGCTGCTCGATGAGCCCACCGCGGGGATGAACCCCAAGGAAACCGAGGAGATGACCCACCTCATCGCTCGGTTGGGGCGCGAGCGCGGCTACACGATCGTCGTGATCGAGCACGACATGCGCGTGGTGAAGGGCGTCTCGCACCGGGTGGTGGCCCTGGACTACGGCCGAAAGATCGCCGAGGGCACGTACGACGAGGTGGCCAACGACGACCATGTCATCGAGGCGTACCTGGGGCGGAAGGCCACGGCCGACTCGGCATGAGGCCATGGGGGGAGGCCACCGGCCATGAGTGAAACCGAGGACCACCCACAGCCTGAGCCCAGGGCCGAGGGGCTCGTTCCCAAGGATGGCGCTGAGGTATCGGAAGCCGATCAGCAGGTCGCCAGCGACGTCGCCGCGTTCGAAGAGGCCATCCGGGAAGGCGAAGATGTCCAGCTGGGGATCAGCGCCGCCCGAGCCCAGCGCGACGGCGCACCCGTCCTCGAGCTCAGGAGCGTGAGCACCCACTACGGGCTGGTGAGCGTGCTCCGGGACGTGAACGTCGAGATCTTCCCTGGGGAGATCGTCTGCCTCCTCGGCGGCAACGCCAGCGGGAAGACCACCACGCTGAAGACGATCCTGGGGATGGTCATCCCGAGCGAGGGCGAGGTCCGGCTGGACGGCGAGAACGTGACCGGTCTTCCGACGACCAACATCGTGGCCAAGGGAATCTCAATGGTCCCGGAGAACCGGAGGCTGTTCGGAAAGATGACGGTCTCGGAGAACCTGGATCTCGGCGCATACCAGCGGCACGACCGCGCCGCGATCGCCCAGGACTTCGACCGGATCCTCACGTTGTTCCCCAGGCTGAAGGAACGACTGCACCAGAAGGCGGGGACGCTGTCCGGAGGCGAGCAGCAGATGGTCGCCATGGGCCGGGCGTTGATGTCCCGGCCGAAGGTCCTCCTGATGGACGAGCCTTCGATGGGACTGGCGCCGATCCTCGTCGAGCAGGTCTTCTCCATCATCAAGGAGATCAACGACGTGGGGACCACCATCTTCGTGGTCGAACAGAACGCGAACATGGCGCTGTCAATCGCCGACCGCGGATACGTCCTCCAGACCGGGCAGATCGTGCTCTCGGACACCGCGCAGGGCCTTCTCAACAACCCACAGATGCGGGAGGCCTACCTCGGGGAGATGTGATTGACCGGCAGGCTCCCCCTCGTCACCGGCCCCGAGCTGAGCGAGCTCCTCCCGATGAAGGCTGCCATCGACGCCATGGAATCGGTGTTCGCCTCTCACGACAAGCCGGAGGCGCCGCTTCGCTCCCGGATCGAGACGGGCTCTGGCGACCTGCTCCTGATGCCGGCGTTTGGGGAGTACGGGGCGGGGGTGAAGTTGGTGACGGTGGCCCCCGCGAACCCGCAACATGGGCTCCCGTTGCTCCACGCCCTGTACGCGCTGTTCGCCCCCGGGACCCTCGAGCCCCTCGCAGTGTTCGACGGAAGCGCACTGACCGCGGTCCGGACTGCCGCGGTCTCGGGTCTCGCCACCCGATACCTGTCGCGTCCCGATCCACACACCCTGGTGATCTTCGGCGCGGGGGTTCAAGCCTGGGCGCACCTCGTGGCCATGCACACCGAGCGTCCCATCGAACGAACGTGGGTTGTGTCCAGAACCCAGGATCGAGCTCGAAGCTTCGTCACCCGCGCCGCGGAGAGCGGGATCACCGCCGAACTCGGCGTCTCGGACGTCGTGGCCGAAGCCGACCTGATCTGTACCTGCACCACCACCGCCGAGCCGTTGTTCGATGGGGCCCTGTTGGAACCCGGCGTGCACGTCAACGCCATCGGCGCGTACCGCCCGACCGACCGGGAGCTGGACACGGAGACCATGCGTCGGGCCCGGATCGTCGTGGAGACGCGAGAGGTCGCGCTGGCCGAAGCCGGCGACCTGGTGATCCCGATCCGGGAAGGGGCGATCAGCGAAGCGGACCTCGTTGCCGATCTCGGGGAAGTTGTGGGCGGGAAAGAGGTCCGAACCGGACCCGGCGACATCACGGTGTTCAAGTCCGTGGGCGTGGCCTTCGAAGACCTGGCCCTTGCCCGTGCGGCGTACGAACGGATGGACCGATGAGCCATCGGCGGGAGGCGAGCGCATGAGGGCCACCGCGGACGTGGTGGTGGTCGGTGGGGGAGCGGTGGGAACGAGCGCCGCCTACCACCTGGCGGCCGCCGGAGCCGGCTCCATCGTGCTCCTGGAGCGGGCGGAGGCGCTCGGGACCGGATCGACCGGTCGATGCGCGGGAGGGTTCCGGCATCAGTTCTCCAGCCGGGTGAACATCGAGCTCTCCCTGGCCAGCGTCCGGATGATCACATCCTTCTCTGAGGATCACGGGCTCCCGCTCGACGTCTGGCAGGATGGCTACCTGTTCCTCGTTCGGACCGAGCCGGTGTGGCGCGACTTCCTGGCCGCCGCAGAGCTGCAGCGATCCTTCGGGGTCAACGTCGAGGTCCTGACGCCCGAGGAGGCCGAAGCCGTCATCCCGGGAATCCAGACGGAGGGCATGCTGGGGGCGACCTTCGGGCCGGAGGACGGCATCGCGGATCCGTCGGGCCTGACCCAGGGGTACGCTACCGCCGCCAGGCAGGCCGGTGCGGAGGTCGAACGGGACGTCGAGGTGACCAACGTGAACGTCGACGAGGGCAGGGTCACGGGTGTCACCACGTCGAAGGGAACCATCGCCGCCCCCGTGGTGGTGAACGCGGCAGGACCGTGGGCGGGGCTGGTTGCCGAGACAGCAGGGGTCCGGCTGCCGTTGGAGCCCATCCCCCGGCAGGTGGTGGTGACCGGCGCCTTCGAGGGGATGCCGGATCGTCGAACGTTGGTCATCGACGCCGAGTCGACGTTCTACTTCCATCGAGAGGCGGCAGGGGTCCTGTTGGGGATGGGCGGGAAGGACGAGCGGGCCTCGTTCGACACGCGTGTGGACGAGCGGTTCATCGAGGACGAGATCCTCCCCAAGGCGGTCGAGGTCTTCCCTCCGCTGGCATCGGCGGGGATGGCGTACTCGTGGGCCGGCCTGTACGAGATGACGCCCGACCGCCACCCGATCGTGGGGGAGGCGCCAAGCGTCCGTGGCTTCTACCTGGCCAACGGCTTCAGCGGCCATGGGTTCCAGCACGCCCCCATCGTCGGGAAGCTGCTGGCCGAGATGATCGTGGAGGGGCGGGCTCGCTCGGTCGACATCTCCTCCCTGGGGTTGGAACGATTCGACCACGACGTGGTCCCGGAAACCCACGTCGTATGAGGGAGGCCGACGTCGTCGTCGTGGGCGGGGGCGTGATGGGTGCCGCCACGGCGTGGCGTCTGGCGAAGGCCGGACGCAGGGCCGTGGTCCTCGAGCAGTTCGAGGTGGGTCACCCACATGGCTCGAGCCATGGTTCGGTTCGGGTCTTCCGCTTCTCGTACGGGGACCCGACGTACGTCCGGATGGCCATGGAGGCGTTGCCCCTGTGGCGCGAGCTGGAGCGCGACACCGGCCAGGAGATCCTGACCGCGCTTGGCCAGCTGGACTGGGGCCAGCCGTTCGTCGAGATGAACGCGGCCGCCCTCCGTGCGTGCGGCGCACAGGCCACGGTGTTCGAGACTGCGGAGGCCATGGAGCGCTATCCGGTCCGCATCCCCGACGGCGAGCGCGTGCTGTTCCACCGAGAGGGGGGCATCGTGCGGGCGGAGGCCGCGGTCCGCTCGTTCCTGGACGCCGCGGTCGCGATGGGGGCGGAAGTGCGCCAGCGAACGAAGGCGGTCGAGCTTCGCCCGAAGGGGGACCACGTGGAGGTGGTCACCGACGAGGAGACGTACCGGACGCCGGTGGCGGTGCTGACGGCGGGGCCATGGATCGAGCCCCTGGCCGCCACCGCCGGCATCGACCTCCCAGTGGTCCCCAGCAGGGAAACCGTGGCCTTCTTCCCCCATCCCGACGAGATGGCCCTGCCGATCCTCGTCCAGTGGGGCCAGCCCACCCTCTACGGGCTCCCCGACCCGGGCAAGGGCATCAAGATCGGGGCCCACCACACCGGCCCGGACGCGGGCCCGGGGGAGGAGGGGACCGCCGATCCTGCCATCGTCGCGATGCTCGCCGCGTGGGTGGATGCCCATTACCCGAAGGCCGATCCCGCCCCCGTCCGCGCCGAGACGTGCATGTACACCAACACGGACGACGAGCGATTCATCCTGGAGCGCCACGACCGGATCGTCGTGGGCTCGGCCTGCAGCGGCCACGGGTTCAAGTTCGCCCCGCTCATCGGAGAGCGCCTGGCCCGCCTGGCTCAGGGCTGACCGGTTCCGGTGGCCGCGTCACCCGTACGAAGGCCACGCCGTCGTGCGTCTCGACGTTCACCTGGTCGGCCCGTCCTATCGATGCGTAGGCGGTCGCGTCGACCACCACCACGGGGAGAGAGCGTGCGTACAGCTCGGCCGCCACGATGGACCCCAGCGCCACGATCGGGTCGATCGCCAACATGACGATGGCGGCCGGTGCGGTTCCGAGCCGGATCGCCTCCGCCAGGACGCTGCTCGACGAGCTCGATCCGCGGCCTGAAGGCATCACCAAGATGCGTCCGCGAAGCTCGGCTCCCCGCTGAGGGTGGTGGGGGTCGGTCAGCCGTCCCGTCCGGGGATCCACACCGCCCCAGAACGACAGCGGTTCGTCGAGGACCAGGGCCGTGCCGGCCGCGCTCCCGCCGGCCAGCGGCCGGCCCTGGAACATCTGGCCCAGTGGCCCTCCGGTCACGATGGCGATCCTGCCCCTGCCCAGAGGTCGGGATCTCGCCACACCTCTCCGCGAGCGGCCGATCGAACGCACTCCTCCAGGCTCCCGAAGATCGTGTCGACACCGATGTTGCCGGGTGCGTAGTACGCCCACTTGGCGGAGTTCGTCATGACCACTCGATGGCGCGGCTCGAGGATCTGCGTGACGTAGGTGCACGTGTCGACCACGATTCGAACGCCGGCCCTTTCCAGGACGTCCAGCCACCCGCGCCGCGCGACCTCGGGCAGTACGTCCCGGCCGGTCGAAACGAAGACGTGAACGTTCGGATGGAACGAGCCTCCACCGACCAATTGGACCAGTCGCTCGAACTCGGACAGGGAGAAATGGGGCGTCCCCAAGCTGACCGCCGTGAGTTCGGGCCCCTTCGCGGTGGAGAGAGCGTCGCGAGCCACCGACAGGGCCTGGGGTGTGACGGGGACCACGCGGAGGGGCTCGGCCTCCTGGAACGCCTCGGCCAGGGTCGGTGCCTCCGGCGTGACCCCGACAGCGTGGAACAGGGCCACGCCGCCCGACGAGGCGGCCGCGGCTCCCACCGCCTTCAGCTGGTCCTCGGTGGCGGAAGGAGGGATCCCCTCCAGGACGGGGACGAGGACCCCGGACTCCAGGCCGACGAGATGTCCGAGAACGGCGTAGAACACGTCCTCCGAAAGGAGCCGGGACGGAACGCCCTGAAGCCGGAACAGCACCTGCCCCTGCCGGTTCTCGGTCCGGTGCAGACCGGCGTACGGCACCCTCCCGGTCACCGCGGCGCAGATGTCGATGAAGTCGCCGTACCGATCGGTCCTGGCCCCCAGGACCGAGTTCGCGAAGACGATGGCGTTCGACTCGGCCCACGCCACGTGCTTACCGAACGCCGGCCGGTCCGGAAGCTGGTACGGGGCGCAGGTCCATGTGGGCCGACACCCCATCTCGACGTACCGGTCCATCAGCTCACGGGCCTGCCGCGCGAGCTCGGGGTCTCCCCGAAAGCGGTCCGGATGGAGGAGGTCGAGCGACGAGACGTTCAGCGTGGTCGGGACGACCACGCTGGCCCCGCCCGCGGCCATGCGCTCCGCGAAGTCAAGGCTGGCCTGCCCGTGATAGAGGCATCCATCGACGTGGGCCGAGACGACGTCGATGAGCTCCTCCGCGCCCGTCGCCTCTGCCAGGGAAACGACGATCCGCATCGCCAGGCGTCGGGCCTCGCCTCCCTCGCCGGAAAGCATCCGTTCGTCGGTCGGTGACAGTCGGACGGCGGCCATCGGCTCAATGTAGAGGACCCGAACCGAAGTGGAACCGAACGGCGAAGGACCTCAGATGAACGGGTGGTGCGCCGTGTCCGCTACGGGCATTTCTTGGGATGCCAGCACGGCGCCGGTGACGACGTCCCGCCACCACTACCGCCCCCACCGCTATTGCCACTTCCCCGGGCCCCGTTGCCGGTCGGTGAAGGCTCGGGAGTGGCGATGGTGCCTTCCGGGAACACGTCGTTCGTCGAGAAGTCCGGGGCGTGGAAGCGGAGGATCGGCAGCCCTTGCAGGGCGGCCGACATGAAGTCGTGCCAGATCATGGCCGGGATGGAGCCCCCGAACACGTTGGCGAAGCCTTCGATGTCGTGCAGCGGGATCTCGCCCTTCGGGTATCCGATCCAGACGCAGGCCGCGAGCTGCGGTGTGTAGCCGCAGAACCAGGCGTCCACGTAGTCCTGGGCCGTCCCGGTCTTGCCGGCCGCCGGTCGCCCGATGTTCGCGGCGGTCCCGGTGCCTCCCTGGATCACGCCTTCCAACGTGTTCGTGGTCAGGTCAGCCACGTTCTGTCCCAGGACGCGCCTTCCCGTGGTGTCCGCGTCGAACATCGACTCCCCGGTCGCTGTGCCGATCGTGGAGATCGAATGCGGCTGGCGGTAGACGCCGCGAGCAGCCAACGTGGCGTAGGCCGAAGTCATCTCCAGCGGCGTCACGGCCTGCGACCCGAGCGTGACCGAGCAGACCTCCTGTAGTTTCGATCGGATCCCCATTCGGTGCATCACGTCGACGACCTTCGACGGCCCGACCACCGTGACGAGCTGGGCGAAGATGGTGTTCACGGAATGCGCCGTGGCCGACGCGAGGGACATCGTCCCGGCCGACTCGTCGGCGTAGTTGTGCACCTCCCATGGGCCATCCGGACCCATGCAGCGGCGATCTTCGATAACCAGGTCAGGAGGTCCGGTCCACGTGGAGTGCAGCGAGATGCGCTTCTCCATGGCGCCTACGAGCGTGAAGACCTTGGC
>JBKPGU010000050.1:0-3446 GCA_046729535.1 Actinomycetota bacterium | reverse complement strand
CTGGAGGTCCGTCCGGACTGGGTCGAACTCGGAACCCTCGTGCGTCTGGAACCCTTGGGCCCCGACGAGAGCGAGCGCATGCTGGCGAACCTGCTCGGAGAAGCACGCGCGTCCGAGGAGGCTGAGCGGCAGATCGTCGCCGCGGCCGGGGGCAATCCGCTGTTCATCGAAGAGATGCTTCGGATGCTGGTGGACGACGGGGTTCTGGTCCGGAAACGAGAAGCATGGGTGGCTCTGGGCGACCTCTCTCACGTCGGCGCGCCCGAGACGGTCCAGGCCGTGATCGCGGCCCGGCTGGACCGGCTGGATCCATCCGAACGGGCCGTCCTGCAGCGGGCGTCCGTTGTCGGTGAGGTCTTCTGGTGGGGCGCGGTGGGTGTCCTGTCCGACGATCACGATGCGGTCCAGGTGGGCCGGAGCCTCCAGTCCCTGGTTCGAAAGGAGCTCATCCGTCCCAGTCCTTCCACGTTCGCCAGCGAGGACGCGTTTCGGTTCGGTCATCTCTTGATCCGCGACGTGGCCTACGAGTCGATCCCGAAAAAGGTTCGGGCCGACCTTCACGCCCGCTTCGCAACCTGGGTCGAGCAGCGTGCCGGTGACCGGGCCGTGGAGTACGAAGAGATCGTCGGCTACCACGCCGAACAGGCGCATCGATATCTGGCCGAGTTGGGACCGCTGGACGAACACGGAAGGGCCCTGGCCGTCTTCGCCGGCCAGCTGCTCGCGTCCGCAGGAACCCGCAGCGTCGACCGGGGAGACATGCCGGCGGCGAGACACCTCCTGGCCCGTGCGGCTGCGCTGCTCCCGCGACTTCACCCGACACGGCTCGCACTCCTGCATCCCCTGGCCGTGGCGTTCGAAGAGACCGGGCCGCTCGACCAAGCCGAAGCGACCCTCACCGACGCCCTCGAATCCGGCCGCGCAGCGGGAGACAGGAGTCTGGAGCTGCTGGCTGCAACGCGCCTGGTCTACCTCTGGTTGGTCACATCTCCCGAAGCGACCCACGAGGAGGCCGTGACGAAGCTGGAGTCGATCATCGCCAGGTTCGAGGAGCTTCGGGACGATCGGGGTCTGGCTGAAGCGCTGAGGGTGCTGGGGACCGTGCATTTCTGGGGAGGCCGCTGCGAGCAAGCGCTGAGCATCTTCGAGCGAGCCGTCGAGCATGCCCGTCGGGTCGGTGATCGCCAGTCGGAGCGCGAGCTTAAGCACTGGATGGGGCTCTCCCTCGTCCAGGGATCAACGCCAGCGGCTGAGGCGATCGATCGGATCCGGGAGCTCCTTCAAGGGTTGGAGGACGATCGGATCTTCCGGTGCTCCGCGAGCAGGTTCCTTGCCGAGTTGGAAGGGATCCGGGGGCATTTCCCGGAGGCCTGGTCCCTGCTGGACGAGGGGACGGACATCGCGCGGGAGCTGGGCCTGGTGCTTGAGAGCGCCTCTGGGCTCCTGCGAGCGGGTGGCTACGTGGCGCAGCTGGCCGGCGATCTCCAACGGGCCGAAGATGACCTGCGAGCGTCGGTGGCGACCCTGGAGCGGATCGGCGACACGGGCCACCTGGTCAGCGCGGCCGCCGATCTGGGCCTCGTCCTGCTGCAGGGGGCTGGACGCGAGCCTGAAGCGATGTCCCTGGCGAAGGCCAGCGAGCAGTGGTTGATCAAGGACGACGTCGATGCCCAGGTTCGCTGGGCGGCCGTGAAAGCGCGCGCCTTGGTTCGGCTCGAGGAACCGGAAGAGGCCGAGCGACAGGCTCGGCGCAGCGTCGCGATCGCTTGGGCGACCGAGTACTGGAACCTCCGGACCATCTCGCAGGAGGCCATGGCCGAGGTCCTCCAGAGGACTGGCCGAACGACCGAGGCGGCGGAAGCCCTTCGGAGAGCGATCACCGTCTACGAAAGCAAGGGGAACGTCGTCTCGGCTGCCTCAGTTCACAAAGCGCTGGCCGAGCTCGCCGCCGGAACGAACGCACGCCCGGCCTGATCGGCCCCGTCTTCGCCGCGCACGGCGGCGATCAGACCACCGGTCAATTCTCGACGACGGTGCTGCGGTGGATCGCGTATCCGCTGTTCAGGCATTCCGCCTCCGAGCGGAGGGTGTTCGGCTCATAGTCGCGCGGCACGACGACGTAGTTGAACTGCCACAGCGGCGAGTACTTCTCCATCCCCGGAACCGAGTCATAGATGTTGAACTGCCCTTCGACACGGTCGGGCTCGCCTACGAGCTTCCCGTCCTCTCCCAGCTCCACCGAGTAGACGACCTGGTACTCCTGGGCGACCTTCACCTTGTCGAGATCGACGTCCACCTCCCCGAGCTCAGCGGCGAAGACGACCTTCTCCTCGAACCACACCTGCTCGATCTCCTGCCCGAATGGGTTGGAGTAGGTGAGGTCCTCCTTGTCACCGCGCCAAGGGTCGCGCCCCACCCCTCGGGAGGGCTCTCCGTCGGTGATCGTCCAAACGCCTTCCGTCGGCTGTTCTCCCACGCGTCCTCCTCTCGTTCGGGGTGGAACCGTCCAGGGAGGAAGATACCCATGCGAGCTCGACGACCTAACCGGCTCCGGCATCGGAGGCCCGCGTAACCCGGGATACTGCGCGGACCCCGAGTCCTCCCAGGATTGGTGCTACTTCCGGGACGGGGCAGGGAACCTGTTCGAGATCGCGCAGAAGTTGTGAACGCAGGCTTCGAGCACCCTCAGCCGATCGCGCCTTCCATCTGGAGCTCGATCAGGCGATTCAGCTCGACGGCGTACTCCATGGGGAGCTCGCGGGTGATGGGCTCGATGAAGCCGTTCACCACCATGGCGGTGGCTTCGGCCTCGGACAGGCCCCGGCTCATCAGGTAGAAGAGCTGGTCCTCGCCCACCCTCGACACCGTGGCCTCGTGGCCGAGCTGCGCGGTCTCCTCCTCCACCTCCACGTACGGGTAGGTGTCGGACCGCGACTCCTGGTCAAGGATCAGGGCGTCGCATCGAACGATCGACTTCGCGTGATGAGCGTCCGGCTCGACGCGAACCAGCCCTCGGTAGCCCGTCCGGCCGCCGCCCTTCGACACCGAT
Source organism: Actinomycetota bacterium (assembly GCA_046729535.1). GTDB lineage: Bacteria > Actinomycetota > UBA4738 > UBA4738 > UBA4738 > JBKPGU01. The sequence goes on along the minus strand of JBKPGU010000050.1, from coordinate 397 downwards.
TTCGAGGTGATGACGGACGACGTGTGCGGCGCGGCGTGGATGGCCTTGCCACCCGCGTCGGTGTGCATGCCGGGGCCGGCGTAGGCCACGGAGAGCACCTCGCCCCTCGCCCCCTTGCCCAGGAGGTAGATCGAGGGGTACTTCATGGTCACCTTCGACCCGATGTTTCCGTCCACCCACTCCATCACGGAGTCCTCGTACGCGGCGGCCCGCTTGGTCACCAGGTTGTACACGTTGGTCGACCAGTTCTGGATTGTCGTGTACCGCACGCGCGCGCCGGGCTTGACGATGATCTCGACCACCGCCGAGTGCAGCGAGTCCGTCGTGTAGATCGGGGCGCTGCAGCCCTCGACGTAGTGCACGTACGAGCCAGGCTCGGCGATGATCAGCGTCCGCT
>JBKPGU010000049.1:0-2349 GCA_046729535.1 Actinomycetota bacterium | reverse complement strand
CGCCGTGACCCCGCGTGATGAACCCCTTGATCTCATCCCCCGGCACCGGGGTGCAGCACCTTGCCAGCTTGACCCACACGTCGCTCCGTCCCTGGACCACGACGGAGCTGATCGGTTGCTTGCGGATCTCCACGGGCCGAGCCGCCGGGATGTGCTCCGCTTCCTCCTCCGCCTCCTCCGACACGGCCCTGGTCAGACGGGACACGATGGATTGCGGCGAGACCTGCCCTTCCCCGATCGCCACGTACAGCGAGTCCAGGCTCGGGTACTTCAGATCGGCGGCGATCTGCGACATCAGGTCATCGGAGGACAGCCGCACGACGGGGAGAGAGTGCTTGCGCAGCGCCCGCTGCAGCAGATCGCGCCCGGTCTCCAGGGCGTCCTCCCGGCGTTCGCGGGAGAACCATTGCCGGATCTTGTTCCTGGCCCGGGGCGACTTGACGATCCCCAGCCAGTCGCGGGAAGGAGCCGCGTCCGGCGCCTTCGAGGTCAGGATGTCGACCGTGTCGCCGGTTTTCAGCTCGTAGTCGAGGGGAACCAGCCGGCCGCCGACGCGCGCACCCATGCACCGATGCCCCACCTCCGTGTGGATGGCGTAGGCGAAGTCGATGGGGGTGGCCCCAGCGGGGAGGTTGATGACGTCGCCCTTCGGGGTGAACACGAAGACCTGGCCCTCGTAGAGGTCGATCTTCAGCCCCTCCATGAACTCCCGGGGGTCTGCCATCTCCCGCTGCCACTCCATGACCCGCCCGAGCCATGCCATCTCGGCCTTCTCCTCGGCGGCCCGCTTCGAACCACCCTTTTCCTTGTAGCGCCAGTGGGCGGCAATCCCGTACTCGGCCGTTCGATGCATGTGGTGGGTTCGAATCTGGATCTCCAGCGGGCGTCCCTCCGGCCCGATCACGGTCGTGTGCAGGGACTGGTACATGTTGAACTTGGGCATGGCGATGTAGTCCTTGAACCTGCCTGGGACGGGCTTCCAGAGCGCGTGCAGGGCGCCCAGCGTTGCGTAGCAGTCGCGGAGCGAATCGACCAGGACCCGGATGCCCACGAGGTCGTAGATCTCGTTGAATTCCTTGCCGCGAAGGACCATCTTCTCGTACACGGAGTACAGGTGCTTCGGCCGACCGACCACCTCGGCCTTGATCTTCATGTCGCGGAGCTTCGTCGTGAGTTGGTCGCAGACGCCGTCGACGTAGTCCTGACGCTCGCCCTCACGCTTCTCCACCAGGTTCTCGATCTCCTCGAACCGCCGAGGGTGGAGGGCCTTGAAGGCCAGGTCCTCCAGCTCCCACTTGATGCGGTGGACGCCCAACCGGTGGGCCAGAGGCGCGTAGATCTCCAGGGTCTCGGTGGCTTTCTCCTGTTGCTTCTGCCGCGAGAACACCCCGAGCGTGCGCATGTTGTGGAGCCGGTCGGCCAGCTTGATCAACAGAACCCGGATGTCCCGGGCCATGGCGATGATCATCTTGCGGACGTTCTCGGCCTGCTCTTGCTCACGCGATCGGAACTTGATCGTGTCCAGCTTGGTGAGCCCATCGACGATGGCAGCGACCGTGTCGCCGAACTCACCGTGGATGTCCTCGATGGTGAGGTCGGTATCCTCGGCCACGTCGTGCAGAAGAGCTGCCTGGAGCGTCGTTACGTCCATCCCCAGATCGGCCATGATGGTGGCCACCGCTACCGGATGCTCTATGAAGTCCTCGCCGGAGAGGCGCTTCTGGCCGTGGTGGGCTTCCTCGGCGAACGCGAAGGCCCGCTGCAGATCCTTCAGATCGATCTTGGAGTTCCTGGACTTGACCAGCTTCGTGAGCTGCTCGAAGGAATCGAATTGCCCGTCCTCGGACGGCCGAAACGGCAGCCGGGACAGGATGCGGTTCCTTCGTTCCGGCTTCCCCGCCTCAGGCTTCTCGCGCGCGGGCTGGGCGGCCTCAGGCGTGTCGTCCTGCGGCGTTGCGGTGTCTGGCTTGACGGCCTCCTGCTGGTCCAAACGTCCCTTCCTTGCGTTCGTTCAGTTTAACCACGCGGTCCAACGCTTCCTTCCTGACGGAGGCCCGGCGAGGGCCGAGCCAAGCGTGGCACCGCGACCCCGGCCGCCCGATCGGCTGGGGTGGGGAGTTCGTCGGGACGAACCACGCCACACCTCGCTCCTGAACCGCCCGGCGCCCAGCTCCTCAGTACGTGATGAGCGAGAAGAAGTCGTAGTCGGACAGCGCGTCGCGACCCTTCAGGAACGATAGCTCGATCAGGCAGGCCACACCGACTACCTTGCCACCGAGCCGTTCCACCAGCCGCGCCGTCGCCCGGGCCGTCCCGCCCGTGGCCAGGACGTCGTCGACGATCAGCACC
>JBKPGU010000048.1:0-5161 GCA_046729535.1 Actinomycetota bacterium | reverse complement strand
ATGCTGCAGGACCACGCGAATGCCATGAAGGAGGACGTGCAACGGGTCCGCGAGACCGCAGCCGGAGCGCGGACGCGCGGGTCATCCGGAGGTGATTCCCTCACCGGGATGGGGGCGACGGCCCTCGCCCAGGAGGCGACGGGGCGTCAGGAGCCGCGCACCGATCACGAGTTGTGGCGGCCGTCGGAGCAAGGATCGGCGCCGCCGCCTCAGTCGGTCCCCTCGCCGCCGTCGGCGCACGAGGGTCCGGACGAACCATCGGGCAGGGAGGAGTCATCCCGCGGGGAGCAGCCGCAGCCCCATTTCATGGACGAGGGCCCCCACGTCTCGGATCCCGGATCCGGATCGGGCCAAACTCCGATCGGCCTGCCTCCGGCGCCTCCTGCGGCGAGTCCCTACGTGGACGAGCCCACCCGGGAGTGGACCCTCGGCGAAGGGGAAGTCGACACTCGCGCGGCCGAGGAATCCCTCGTGCGCGGTGAGGCGGCCCCCGCCCCCGGTACGAAGGGGTCGCGATCGGCGCCTCGGACCGAGGACGAAGACTCGGAGGACGAGCGTTCGATGAAGGAGCTGTTCTGGGGCGAGGAATGACGGAAGGCGCCTGACGCTCTCCGATGAGCGCGTCGCGCCGACCGACAGCTCAGGACTTCGGGATCTCCTTCTTCGGGTCGACGAACGGCTTCGGGACGACCGTGACCCCGGCCCTGCGGAGCGGCGTTTCCACCGCGAGCTCCGTCCCGACCTCTGACAGCTCCACCGGCACCCACCCGTATCCGATGTTCTTCTCCAGCCGAGGGGAGAACAGCGCCGACGTCACCACGCCGACCGCCGAACCGTCGTTCGACACGGGCCACCTCGTGTCGTTGAAGGGGAGGGGCTCGCCTTCGATCTCGACGCCGACCAGCTTCCGCCGCACGCCGTGCTCGCTGATTCGCCGGAGGGCCTCCCGGCCCATGAAGTCCTCGTCCTTGTCCAGGTCGACCAGGCGCTCCAGCCCCACCTCGTACGGGTTGTTCTCCAACGCCATGTCGGCGCCGTAGTTCAGGATCCCCGCCTCCACCCGCCGGATGTCGGAAGGTCCGGTGGGATGGATGTCGTAGGGGAGGCCCGCGGCCATGATGCGCTCCCAGAGATCGGTGCCGCGGCTTCCGTCGCGCAGGTACACCTCGTATCCGACCTCGGCCGTCCAGCCCGTCCGGGTCACGATCACGGGGATTCCGTCCAGGGCCGTTTCGACGAAGTGGTAGTACTTGAGCTCCGTCACCTGATCGCCGAACAGGTCCCTCACGACCTCCTTCGACCGCGGGCCCTGGATCTGAAGCGGGGAGACGTCCGGCTCACGCAGCTCGACCTTCATGTCGAGGTGTGCCGCCAGCCCCATCGCATACAGCAACACGTCGCTGTCGGCCAAAGCCAGCCAGAAGTGGTTCTCTCCCAACCGCATCAGGACGGGATCGTTCACGATGCCGCCATCTGGCGCGGTGATCAGCACGTACTTCCCCTGGCCCACGGCGCACTTCGAGAGGTCCCGCGGCGTGAGGAGGCTGGCGAGCCGGAACGCGTCCGGGCCGGTGATCTCCACGTTCCGCTCGACGGCCACGTCCCACAAGGTCACGTGGTTCAGCAGATGCCAGTACTCGTTCTCCAACGTGTCGAACCGTATGGGGAACAACGTGTGATTGTAGACGGTGTATCCCTTGGGTCCGTACCGCTGCTCGGCCTCGAAGAACGGCGACCGGCGGAGGCGCGATCCGCACTGCACCAACGTCATGTCGAACGGCTCCGGCATCCCTGCTCCTTCCTTCAATCGGGGACGGTATCGGCGTCGACCCGCCGGATCGACAGGCGAACGTCAGTCGAATCGATGGTCAAGTCTTCCGACGCCGTCGGATCTTCCAGGGACCGCATCAATACTTCCACCGCCAGGACGTCCGCCGCCAGGCTCGCCTTGTGCTCCTCGACGGCAGCCACCACATCGGGTCCCGACTCGACGCCGAGGACGATCCGGTCGGCCACCTCCAGCGCCGCCGACTTCCGGAGCTCCTGGACCGAGCGGACCAGCTCTCGCACCAATCCCTCCCGCCTGAGTTGGTCGGTGACCTCCAGGTCCAGCGCCACCGTCACGGTCCCGTCCGATCCCACGGCCCAGCCTTCCCGCGGTTGTTGGATCAGCTCGACGTCCCCGGGACCCACCGACACGATCCGCCCATCCACGGACACGTCGACCGATTCTCCGCTGGCCAGGCGACCCGCCAGAGCTCCCTCATCCTGGGCGAGAACCTTCCCCAGATCCTGGACCAGCCGGCCCAGCCGAGGTCCGAGCACGCGGTAGTTCGGCTTCGCTCGCCACGAGGACAGCTCCTGGGCGGACTCTGCGAATCGAACGCCCTTCACGTTCAGCTCTTCTGCCACGAGGGGGAGGAGGGGGGCCACCGCCTCGGGATCCCCCGCCACGTGCACGGCGGCATGGGCCAGGGGCTGGCGGACCCTAACCTTCGAGTCGGTCCGGACCTGGCGGCCCAGCGTCACGATCTCCCGGGCCACCGCCATCGCCCGATCGAGCCGGTCGTCGATGAGCTCGGGGCGAGCCACGGGGAAGTCCGTCAAGTGCACCGATTCGGGCGCCGCCGGATCGCGCTCCGCCACGAGGTTGCGATAGAGATCCTCGGCGATGAAGGGGGTGATGGGAGCCAGCAACCCCGCCACCGTGGTCAGTGATTCGTGCAGCGTTGCGTACGCCGAGGCCTTGTCGAGCGACGACCCGGCAGAGCGCCCCGGATCCCAGAACCGGCGCCGCGATCTGCGCACGTACCAGTTCGACAGATCTTCGACGAAGGCGGCGATGCGCTTCGCGGCGCGCGTCGCGTCGTACGCGTCCATGGCCTCCCGGCACACGGCCACGGTCCGGTTCAGCTGGGACAGGACCCACCGGTCAAGCACGGGGCGCTCGGACGTCGACGGCGCGGCGGCCAGGTCGGGATGATCGATGTTCGCGTAGGTGACGAAGAACGCGTAGGTGTTCCACAGCGTCAGCAGGAACTGGCGCACGATCTGGGCGAAGCCCTCCATCGAGACCCTGCGATCCCCCCACGGCGATCCGCCGGCGATCAGGAACCACCGCAAGGCGTCCGCGCCGAACTCGTCGATGACCGTCGACGGATCGATCACGTTCCCCAGACGCTTCGACATCTTCCGCCCCTGGGCGTCCAGGAGGAGCCCGAGACACACCACGTTCCGGTAGGCGTTCTGCCCGAACAGCAGCACGGACTCGGCCATCAGCGTGTAGAACCAGCCCCGGGTCTGGTCCAGACCCTCCGCGATGAAGTCCGCGGGGAATCGCTTGGTGAACGTCTCCTCAGCGTTCGAGCCCGGTCCCCGGTACCCCCATTGGGCGTAGGGCATGGCCCCTGCATCGAACCACACGTCGATCAGGTACGGCACGCGTCTTGCCTCCTGGCCGCACGTCGGACAGTCGAAGGTCACCTCGTCGATCCCCGGGCGATGCGGATCGATCCCTGTCAGATCCCGGCCGGCCAGCGTGGAGAGCTCCTCGAGCGAACCCACGGCCGTCTCGTGGCCGGCCGGACAGATCCAGATGGGCAACGGGGTTCCCCAGAACCGCTCCCGCGACAGGGACCAGTCCACGTTGTTGGACAGCCAGTCCCCGTACCGGCCGTGTTTGATGTGGTCCGGGTGCCAGTTGACGTTCTCGTTCCCAGCCAGCAGCTCGTCCCGGAACCTCGTCGTGCGGATGTACCAGGCCGGCCGGGCGTAATAGACGAGCGGCGTGTCGCACCGCCAGCAGAACGGATAGGTGTGCCTGGTCCTCTCGGCCGAAAGCAGCAGGCCGGCCGTGCGAAGATCCTCGATGATCCGGGCGTCCGCCTCCCTGATGTACATGCCCGCGTACGGGCCGGCCCGATCGTCGAACCTGGCCTCCGGGTCCACGGGGTTGACCACGGGCACGCCGTTCTCCCTGGCGACGCGGAGGTCGTCTTCGCCGAACGCCGCCCCGGTGTGGACGATGCCGGTGCCTTCGTCAGTCCTGACGAAGTCGCCGAGAACAACGAACCGCCAGGTCGACGTATCGCCGCCGGGGTCGGAAGGGGATCCTGGGCCGACCAGGTCGAACGGGGCTCGGTATCTCGCGCCCACCAGCTCATCGAGCGGGACGTCGCGGATGATTCTGTGGCCTTCGCCTAGGGACTCCTCCATCCGATCGGCGGCGAGGACGACGGGCCGGTCGCCGGCCCTTCCGCGGTCCGCCAGCACGTACCGGATGCCCTCGCCGACCACGTTCAGCGTGTTGGGAACCAGGGTCCAGGGCATGGTCGTCCAGATCAGCAGGTCCGCCCCCTCGTCCGCCAACGGTCCCGTCAGCACCGGCATGCGGACGTAGATGCTGGGGTCCTCGGTCTCTCGGTACCCCATCGCCACCTCGTGGTCCGAGAGCGGTGTGCCGCACCGCGGGCAGTACGGGGTGACCTTGTCGTCCTGATAGAGCAGGTCCCGCTCGTGCAACTCTTTCAGGGCCCACCAAACGCTCTGCATGTAGGTGGGATCCATCGTCCAGTAGGCGTCGTCGAGGTCGATCCAGAACCCGATCCGCTCCGTGACCTTGGCCCAATCGACGACATATCGTTGCACCGACTCGCGGCACAGCCGGTTGAACTCGGCGACCCCGAAAGCTTCGATGTCGCGCTTGGTCCGCGTACCGATCTCCCTTTCCACCTCGAGCTCCACGGGTAGGCCGTGGCAGTCCCAGCCGGCCTTGCGGGGCACGGAGTACCCGGTCATGGTCCTGTACCGCGGGTACACGTCCTTGAAGGTTCGGGCCTCGACGTGGTGGATGCCGGGCGGCCCGTTCGCCGTGGGTGGCCCCTCGTAGAAGACCCACTCGGGGGCGCCGGCCCGGAGGTGGAGGCTCTTCTCGAAGATACGAGACGCGCGCCAGAACTCCAGGATGCCCTCTTCCATCCCCGGTAGGTCGGTACGCGGGTCCACCGGCCGGAAGTCGTGTTCGGTGTCTGTCACGTCTGAGATTCCACTCCCTTGGTTCGCTCGCTGGTCGGTCCCTGCTTCCTCGTTCGACCGCCGATCCTCGGAAACAACAAACGCCCCGTCCCTTCTCTTCAGGGACGAGGCGTGAGCCCCGCGGTAC
>JBKPGU010000047.1:0-6768 GCA_046729535.1 Actinomycetota bacterium | reverse complement strand
GCGGGTGAAGGTCACCATCATGTTCCGGGGTCGGGAGATGGCCCACACGGAGCTGGGCCGGAAATTGCTGGACAGATTGACCGAAGATCTCAAGGAACTTGCTACCGTAGACGCCTACCCGAAGCTCGATGGGCGCAACATGGTCATGGTCGTGGCGCCCATCCGCCGTCCGGCCGCCAAGGCGAGCCCAGCGGCCGCCGTGGCCGGACCGGACCAGGGAGCGGACGGGGAAGCTGTGGCCTCGGCGCCAACGGCCGAGGAAGCCACACCCTCTGAGCCGGCCACGGTCGGCGAGAGGGTCCGGGAGAGTGAGAGCTAGATGCCGAAGATGAAGACGCACCGGGGCGCCGCGAAGCGGTTCCGCCTGTCCGGCGCCGGCAAAGTGATGCGCCGGAAGGCCACGGGGAACCACTTCCTGATCAAGAAGAGCGGCAGCCGGAAGCGCCGGATCACCGGCATGACCGAGGTCAAGGCGGAGCGGAAAGTGATCCGCCGCCTCCTCGGCGAGTAACCCCGAGACACAAGGATCTTCTGATGCCCAGAGTGAAGCGCGCCGTCCACAGCAGGAAGAAGCGTCGTGAGGTCCTGGCCCAGGCAAAGGGCTATCGAGGGGCGCGGTCCCGACGGTACCGGGTGGCCAAGGAGCAGTTGCTCCACTCGGGCGTGTACGCGTACCGGGACCGACGCGACAAGAAGGCCCAATTCCGGCGGCTGTGGATCACGCGGATCGGCGCCGCCGCTCGGGCCGACGGCATGAGCTACTCGACGTTCGTTCGAGGCCTGAAAGGAGCGGGGATCGAGCTGGACCGCAAAATCCTGGCCGACCTGGCCGTGAACGACCCCGGCGCCTTCACCTCGCTGGTCGAGGCGGCCAGGCAGGGCCTGGAGCCGTCCAAGCCGAAGCGGTCCCCTCGCGCCGCCGCCTGACCGAGCGCCGGCCCGCCGCCTCCACGCGGCCACGTTCGAAAGCCCCTAAGCTCGGCCCTCGATGATCACCTCCACCCACAACAAACGCGTCGTCAAAGCCGCACGCCTGAAGAAGCGAGCGATGCGGGAGAACGACGAGCTGTTCCTGGTGGAGGGGGTCAAGGGGGTGGCCGAAGCCCTTGGGTCGAAGGGCCTCGTCCAGGAGATCTTCCACACCAGCGACGTCAGCGACGTCGAACAGCGGCTGCAGGCCGTCCTTCGATCCGCCGAAAGGCAGGGTGTGCCGGTTCGCCCGGTCTCCGTCGAGGTCATGTCCCACCTGACCTCCACGGTCACCCCCCAAGGAGTGGTGGCGGTGGCTCGGTTCGTCGACGTGCCGCTCCAGGAAGCCATCGTCGGCGCGGCCTGCATCGCCATCCTGGTCGAGGTGCGAGACCCTGGGAACGCCGGGACGATCCTTCGCTCGGCCGACGCGTCAGGGGCCGACGCCGTGGTCTTCACCCGCTCGTCGGTCGACCTGTACAACCAGAAGACCGTCCGGGCCACTGCCGGATCGCTGTTCCATGTCCCGGTGGTGCGCGAGGTCGACGCAGCGAAGGCCGCCACGGAGCTCCGGGCCAGCGGCTTCGCCGTGCTGGCCGCCGCTGCCGAAGGCCACGACTCCCTCTACGACGTGGACCTTTCCCGGCCCACGGCGGTGCTGTTCGGGAACGAAGCGAAGGGGCTTCCCGATGAGGCCGTGGCGATGGCGGACCGAAGTGTACGCGTGCCGATCTCCGGGCGGGTGGAGTCGCTCAACCTGGCCGCCGCGGCCACGCTCGTTCTGTTCGAGGCAGCCCGCCAGCGATCGGGAGGGGTGAGGGACGTCCTGGCCCAGATCGTGGCAGGGGCAGCGCACGACATCCGTTCACCACTCACCGCCATGAAGGGGTTCGGATCCACGCTTGCGTCGAAGTGGGATCGGTTGGACGAAGAACAGCGCCGGATGATGCTGGAAGGTATCCTGCACGACGCAAACCGGATGGAAGTCGTGGTCAGCCAGCTGGTCGACGCGGCCCGGATCCGTTCCGGCAGGCTGGAGCTGGGTCTCGTTCCCACCGACCTCCTGGACGTTGCCCGAGAGGTCGGGGCCGGCATCGGCCCCTGGGCGCCGGCCGAGGTGGCCTTGTTCGGTGAGCCGGCCATGGCCCTGGTGGATCGCCAACGGCTTCGGCTCATGCTGCTCGCCCTCATCGAGGGCGCTCAGTGGTTCGGGGAGGAAGGGCCGGTTCGGATCGAGACCCGGGGCGGAGACCGGCCATCCGTCCGGGTGTTCCGGGCGGTGACCCAGCTCGACCGGGAAGGGGCCGAGGCGCTGTTCTGGCCGAGGGTTCCTGGGACCGGCGGGGGCAGCAAGGTGGGGTTGTTCCTGGCGAAGGGCCTGGCCGAAGCCCAAGGCGGGACGCTGGACGTCGACACGGAGGGCGGCCTGGCGTTCACCCTCACGCTGCCGCCGGCCTGACGCCGTCCGGGAAGGCCCTCGGCTGGCTCTACACTAACCAACCACCATGGCCACCCCGATGGATCCCGACGCCTCGATCAGCACCCTGGAGGCCGAGCTCGAGCGGGGGCGTTCGCTCATCGAAGCGGCGTCCACCCCGGAAGCCCTCGACGAGGCCGACCGGGCCGTCCTGGGGCGGAAGGCCCCACTATCGCTGATCGGCCGCGACCTCTCCGGCCTCTCGGATGATGCCCGGCGGCGGGTGGGGGAGCGCCTCCACGACGTGCGGGAGGCGCTCCGGACGGCGCTGGCGGAGCGTCGAGCGGCCCTCGAGGCCGAACGCGAGGCCTCCCTATTGCAAGCCGATCGGGTCGACATCACCCTTCCGGGCAGCGGGCCGCGGCTCGGCTCGCTCCACCCGCTGATCGCCACCGAATACCGGATCGTCGACATCTTCACCCGCATGGGCTACCGCGTGGTCGAAGGGCCCGAGGTCGAGAGCGACTGGTACAACTTCCAGGCCCTGAACATCCCGCTCGACCACCCGGCCCGCACCGAGAAGGACACGGTGTTCCTCGACGTCCCCGGCCACCCCGACCTGCTGCTGCGAACGGAGACCTCGGCCATGCAGATCCGAACGATGGAGCAACAGCAGCCTCCCGTCTTCGTGGTGGCCCCCGGCCGCGTGTTCCGGCAGGACACGCCGGATCCCACTCATTCGCCGGTGTTCCATCAGGTCGAAGGGTTGGCCGTGGACGAGGGGCTCTCCATGGCCGATCTGAAGGGGACCTTGGAATCGTTCGCCCATGAGATGTTCGGGCCGTCGCTGGAGGTCCGGTTCATCCCCGACTTCTTCCCGTTCGTCGAGCCGGGGGTGGAGATGGCGCTGACCTGCTTCATCTGCCTCGGCGAGGGATGCCGCACATGCAAGTACGAGGGCTGGATCGAACTGCTCGGGGCGGGGATGGTTCACCCGAACGTGCTGGAGAACGTAGGCTACGACGCCGAGCGGTACACAGGGTTCGCGTTCGGCATGGGGATCGAACGCGTGGCGATGCCACTGTACGGCGTCCCGGACATCCGGCTGTTCTACGAGAACGACGTTCGATTCCTCGAGCAGTTCGAGGCGCTGGCATGAGGGTCCTGCTCTCCTGGATCCGGGAGATGTGTCCCACCGACCTGTCGGGGGAGGAGTTGGCCGAGCGGCTCACCCCCCAGGGAGTCAAGGTGGAGGCCATCGTTCGCCCATGGGAGCGGTTGCGGGGCGTGGTGGTGGCCAGGGTCCTGGAGGTCCGGGACCATCCGAATTCCGACAAGCTCTGCCTGGCCCGAGTGGAGGACGGTTCGGCGCAGCGGGAGCTCGTCGTGGGCGTCCGCAACATGAAGGCGGGCGACCTGGTCCCGCTGGCCGGTCCCGGGGCCTCGGTGCCGTCGGTGCCCGAACCCCTCTCGGCCCGGGAGATCCGCGGGGTGGTGTCCGAGGGCATGCTCTGCTCGCCGTGGGAGCTGGGGATCTCGCCTGCCCACACCGGGATCCTGGTCCTCGAGCCGGACACCCCGCTGGGGGCCGACTTCAAAGTGACGTTCGGCCTGGACGACGCCGTGCTGGATATCGAGGTGAAATCGAATCGTCCCGACCTGCTGTCGGTCATGGGCGTGGCGCGAGAGACGGCGGCCGCCACCGGGGTGCCGTTTACGTTGCCGGACACCTCGGTCCCAGAGGTGGATGAGAAGGCGGCCGACGTGGCCACGGTGGAGATACTGAATCTCGAGCGCTGTCCCAGGTATCTGGCCAGGATCATCCGCAACGTCCACATCGGGTCGTCCCCGGTCACGGTCCAGGCCAGACTGACCGCCTCAGGCATGCGTCCCATCTCGAACGTCGTGGACGCCACGAACTACGTGATGCTGGAGCTGGGCCAGCCCCTCCATCCCTTCGACCTGGCGCTGCTGGCAGGGCCCGGCATCGTCGTCCGCGGCGCGGCTGAAGGGGAACGGCTGGTGACCCTTGACGACGTGGAGCGCACCTTGACGGCCGAGGACCTGTTGATCGCCGACCTCGAGCGGGCCGTGGCCATCGCCGGGGTCATGGGCTCGGCTGCGGCCGAGGTCTCCGAGGGGACGAACGACATCCTGCTGGAGAGCGCCTATTTCGCGCGGAGCGGGGTGGCCCGGACGTCCCGGCGGCTCGGCCTGGAGACCGAAGCTTCGCGCCGGTTCGAGCGTGGGACCGACCCGGAGGGGGTCCCCCGCGCCGCCGACCGCGCGTCCAAGCTGATGCACGAATGGGCGGCAGGCCAGGTTCTGGCCGGCGTGGTTGAGGTCGGCGAGGCGCCGCCCCGAGCCCGCCTCACGGCCAGGTCGGAGCGGGCCGCGCTGCTCCTGGGGTCCCCTGTCTCCAAGGAGGACGTGCTCGAAACCGCCCGGCGGCTGGACATGCAGGCATCCGAGGCGGACGGCGCCATCGAGGTGGAGATCCCGCCATACCGTCCCGACCTGGAGCGCGAGGTCGACCTCATCGAAGAAGTAGCCCGCATCCAGGGGTACGACCGCATCGGGTCCACGCTCCCCGCTGTCCGCCAGACCGGAGGATTCCAGGCGAGCTACTCGTTTCGCGGCCGCGTTCGCGACGCGCTCGTTCGAGCGGGGCTCCGCGAAGCCGTCTCGATCTCGTTCGCCTCGCCGGTGGACCTCGCCCTGGTCGGCCACCCCTCCGAGACGGCGGTTCGACCGGCGAATCCCCTGGCGGCCGACGACGCGTTCCTCCGGACCAGCCTGATCCCGGGCCTGCTCAAGGCGCTCCAGTACAACCACTCACGACAGGTCCGAGGGGCGGCGTTGTTCGAGGTCGGGCGGGTGTTCGAACTGGCGGATGGCGTGGAAGAGGCCGATCGGATCGGGGTCGGTGTGAGCGGTCAGGCTTCAAGGGGCTTCCCGGATCCTCCTCGTTCGTTCGACTTCTCGGATGGGAAGGGCGCGCTCGAGACGCTCTTCGAGATCCTCTCGATACAGGATTGGTCGCTGGGCGGTCCCCTGGGCCCGCCGTTCCACCCCGCGCGGTCGGCGTCGGTCACCGTGGCCGGCGAGGCGGCCGGGGTGCTGGGAGAGGTGCATCCCAGGGTGACCGAACGCCTCGACCTCCCGCCCCGAACGACGGTGGCCGAGATCGACATGGAGACCCTGGCCCGGCATGCCAAGGGTCGAGCCATGTACCGGGAGATCCCGCGGTTCCCCCCGATCCACCGCGACCTGGCCTTCATCGTCGACGGACGAACTCCGGTGGGGAGCATGCACGCCGCGCTGATCCACGCCGCGGGAGGGCTGGTGGACAGCGTCGTCCTGTTCGACCTGTTCACCGGTGGCCCTGTGCCCCCTGGCCGGAAAAGCGTCGGCTTCTCGGTGGACTTCCGGGCGCCCGACCGAACCCTGACCGACGCCGAGGCCGAAGCCGCTGTCAGAGCCATCGCCGAACGGCTGCGCCGGGAGTTCGGGGCCGAGTTCCGCTCGAGCTGATCGCCCGGGCTGTTCCTCCGGGGCGGTCCTGCCTTACGATTCGCCTGGAATGGGACGCAACTTCCTGTCCATCGACGACCTGAACGCCTCGCAGCTCGAGCACGTTCTCGACCTGGCCGAGCGGATCAAGCACGCTCCGGGCGACTTCACGCACCGGCTGGTGGGGCGCGCGGTCGCGATGATCTTCGAGAAGCCGTCCACCCGGACCCGGGTGTCGTTCGAGGTGGGGATCGCCCAGTTGGGCGGGTATCCGCTCGCCCTTTCCGCGGCAGACATGCAGCTGGGGCGGGGAGAGACCATCGAGGACACCGGGCGGGTCCTGTCGCGGTACGTGGACGCGGTCGTGGTTCGAACGTTCGGCCAGGAGCGACTGGAGGGGTTGGCCAGCACGTCAGAAGTTCCCGTGGTCAACGCGCTCTCGGACTTCGAGCATCCGTGCCAGTGCCTGGCCGACCTGCTCACCATCAAGGAAAAGAAGGACAAGTTGTCCGGCCTGACCCTCGCCTACATCGGTGACGGGAACAACATGGCCCACTCGTTGATCCTCGGCGGTGCGAAGGCCGGCATGAACGTGCGAGTGGCAACCCCTCCCGGCTACGAACCGATCCCGCAGGTCGTTCAGCGGGCGAACGAGATCGGGGAGGAGACGGGCGGCGCCGCGGAGGTGAGCAACGATCCGGAGGCGGCCGCCAAGGACGCCGACGTCCTGTACACCGATGTCTGGGCCTCGATGGGACAGGAGGAAGAGGCCAGCGAGCGGAGTCTGGTGTTCCAGAACTTCCGGATCGACCAGGACCTTGTCGAACGAGCGCGGGACGACGCCATCGTGATGCACTGCCTCCCCGCAC
>JBKPGU010000046.1:0-6307 GCA_046729535.1 Actinomycetota bacterium | reverse complement strand
GGCTGCGCGCGAAGTCCTTGCGCAACTTGGCGAGGGCGGCCTGCATGAGCTTGCCCTGGTTCAGGGAGCGGGTGAGGTCGCCGTTCGGGACGTCATGGCGGTCGCGGGCGAAAGCCAGCGCTTGGGTGCCCCGGAACTTGTGGACGCCCTTGTCGAAGTCCGCGCCCGAGTAGCGGTCGTGCATCCCCTGGACCACCCGCACGGTGAGCGGCCCGATCGTGTCCACCATCCCCACCAGGCCCCGGAAGCTCGTCAGGACCCAGAAGTCGATCCTGATGCCGGTCAGTCGCTCGATCGTGGCAACGGTCAGACTCGGGCCGCCCACGTTCATCGCGGTGGTGATCTTCGCCGTGCCGTGACCGGGGATGGCGACCCACGAGTCACGGGGGAACCCCAGGATCGTGGCCCTGTGGGTCGCCAGGTTTACGCCGATGATGTGGATCGAATCCGAACGCTCGTGCAGGATCGGTTCGCCGGGACGGGCGTCGCTCCCCAGGGCCAGGATGAACAGCGGTCGCTTGCCTTGCAGGGCGGGGACGAACGAGGTCCCGTGGGCCGAGTGGATCTGGATGACCTCGTCGGCAGCCACGTTCGCATGCCCACGGATATTGGACCGAACGACGGCGGCGCCGGCCAGGATCAGGATCAGCATCCCCAGTCCGATGATCCGCACGACCCGCCGACCCCTCCGAGGACCGGGCCGTCGAGGGCCGTGGCGCGGCCCCGAGCTTCCCCAACGGACGGTCATCGCGAGCTCCCGGCGGAAGGCGACGCGCTCCCTGTGGCCCCGGGGATGGAGCTGGGTGCGGCCGTTCCGACCTCGACCTTCGTCGACGCGAGGGGGTAGCCGGCGATGAGCCATTCCCCGGACGTCGGGCGGAGGTACAAGTTCGTGGCGTTGTCGATCTCGACCTGCTGGCCGTCCTTCAGTTCTCCCGTTCCCTCGAAGAGCACGTGGGCGAAAGCGGCCTGCGCTCGACCGGAAGCGTCGAACAGCAGGGTGACGGCCAAGCTCGACTTCGAAACGGTCAACTCCAGGAGGTCCACGCCCTTCGTGGCGGGCGTGAACGAGTCCGTCTCGCCCTTCGCCCGATTGCGGATGGAGGGCGCGAACACGTTCCAGGCATCGTCGGGCACGCCGCTCTTCCACGACGCCGGGTCGGCGAAGGCGCTGTCGTAGAACGCGCTGAGCTGCGTGGCGATCGCCTCGACCGTCGCGTCAACGCGTGCCTCGACGGAACGCCTGGTGAGCTTCACCACCCGAACTCGGTCCAACGCGAAGACGAACGGTACGTGGGGCGCCGGCGATGGGGTGACCTGGCTGGGCCCGGGCGTCGGGCTCGCGGTGGTCCTCGACCGAAGGAGGAAGAAGGCGCCCACGGCGACGCCGGCCGCAATCACGGCGAGCGCAACGACAAGGATCAGGCCGGTCCGCCCGCGCCGGGGCCCAGCCTGAAACCCCGGCTCCGGTTGTCCGGGAGCCAGGATGGTTGACCGGGGTTCGGCGCCCATTCCTTCGGGGGGCGCGGGTGGGGGGCGCATCGGCGGGGGAGGTTACAGGGCCCGGCGGGCAATCTCAATGATCACGGCGAAGATGGTTGTAAGGAACCTGGTCCGGGGGGCTGCTGCTAAACTGGCCCGCGCATGGATCTGGATGTCGAGACGACACAACGGGGGGATGCGAGCATCCTGACCCTTCGCGGGGAGATCGACGTCTATACCGCTCCCCGGCTTCGCCAGAGCATCGTCGACCTGGTTGACGGCGGGACGCGGCGGATCGTGGTGGACATGGAGAAGGTCGACTTCCTGGACTCGACCGGGCTGGGTGTGCTGGTCGAGGGGCTCAAGCGGGTCAAGACCCGCGACGGCGAGCTGGCGATCGTGGCCACCCACGACAAGATCCTGAAGATCTTCGACATCACCGGCCTCAACAAGGCGTTCCCCATCCATGCGACCGTCGACGACGCGTTCCAGGAAGCAACCCCTTCGGCATGACCGACGGGTCTGCGCAGGCCTCGGATCACGAACTGGAGCTGAGTCTTCCGCTCAAGCCCGAGTACGTTCGCACGGCGCGCCACACGGTCGGCGCCCTGGCGCGGCTGCACGGCGTACCCGAGGATCTCGTGGAGGACATCAAGCTCGCCGTTTCCGAGGCGTGCAACACGGCGCTCATGTCGGTGGCCGGGGTCGACGGCGAGCCGATCATGGTGCGAGCCTGGGCTGAGCCCGACGCGATGTTCGTGGAGGTCCTCGACCGCGGGCCCGGTCCCGCCAAGGAGATCATGGGCGATCCCCAAGACATCGATACGGGTGACCTCCCGTTCGAGCGGGCCCTGTCGCTTCCGCTCATCCGAGGCCTGGTCGACGAGGTGGCCCTCGGGCCCCGCGAGGGTGGCGGGTCTGCCCTTCGCATGACCGTCTCGCTCCAGCACGAGGGATAGTCCACCGGCATCCACCGGTCGCTCGTCCCCTCTGAAGTTGGTTGTCTGATCTGTTTCCGGGTACGAAGATGAGGCCGCCCGGTTACTGACGCGCGGAGACCGAGGCGACCTGGCGCTACCGGTTCGGTCGCAGAAGGGCACGGCACCTCCAGTGGACCAGGACACAAGCCGGAACATCTTCAGCCCCCGTATCTCGCGGGTCATTCGGTGGGGTCTGGTCTCCTGGTCCCTGATCGGGGTTCTGATCCTCGGATATCTGCTCTACCGGTACGCCCTGCGGCCTGTTCGGATCGTGGTCGCGCCGCTGCTGGTGGCCATGGTGGTCGTCTACCTGCTGAATCCCATCGTGTCCCGGCTGACCGCCCGCGGCATCCCCAGGGGGCTGGCCACCATCCTCACCTACCTGGTGTTCCTGGGGATCATGGCGGTCGGGCTTCGCTTCCTCATCCCGGTGATCGCCGACCAGGTCTCGGCCTTCGCCAAGACGGTGCCGGACCTGCTGGACCGGGCCCAGGCCTCCCTCACCGACACCCTCCGGCGACTCGGGGGCAAGAACGTCAAGACGAACGAACTCTTCGAGTCCCTCACCCCGACCGGCGACGCGGGGTCGTTCATCTCCCGGATCTTCAGCTTGACCCAGAGCGTGCTCCACATCCTGGTGGTGTGGGTCCTCGGCATGGTGCTGGCGGCGTACCTGTTGATCGACCTCCCCAAGATCCAGCGGGGAGCGATGAGCCTCCTGCCGCAAGCCCGTCGCGAGGAAGTCAAGTCGATCGGGGAGCAGATCGGGCGGGCCCTCGGCGGGTTCTTCAGGGGCCAGCTCCTGGTGGCCCTGTTCGTCGGTCTCGCCTCCATGCTCGGCCTGTACATCGTCGGGTTGCCTTACTGGGCGCTGGTGGGGGCCATCGCGGGGCTGACCAACCTGATCCCGCTGATCGGGCCGTTCATCGGGGCGGTGCCGGCGGTGTTCATCGCCTTCACCACAAGCTCCAGCGAGGGGCTCCTCCACCTCGATCCCGGATGGCCACTGGCCATCGGGTCGGTCGTGGTCCTGCTGATCGTGCAGCAGATCGACAACCACATCATCAGCCCGAACGTGGTGGCCCGGACCGTCAAGCTTCATCCGGTCACGGTCATGCTTGGGTTGCTTGTCGGAGGGACGCTGGCGGGTCTTCTCGGCATGGTGCTGGCCGTGCCGACCATCGCGTCCATCAAGATCGTCCTCCTCCACTACTGGGACACGCGGATGCAGTGGCCCCCGCGCCGGCAGGACGGAAAGCCTGGTATCAACGAGGGCGAGCCGGACATCGAATCGGAGGAACAGCCGAGCATCCCCGAGGATCGCCGGCTCTCGCCCACAGGAGCCGACCGAACTCGGTCGGCGTAGAGGCGGCCGCTCGAGCCGCAGCGCGTGCGTCGTTGGGGTAACCTCCCACCACAACCGCACAGCCACACGGAGCGCCGGGAAGCCTGGTCGGCACCTGGTGCTCCTTTTCTTTGGGGGGTCTATGGTCGTCCGTTCGATCGCGTTGGCCGCCAGCCTGATCGTGTTGATGGTGTCCGGAGATCAGTTCGTGATCGGCGCCGTTCGCGTAGCGGCCTCGTTGAAGATGCGCCCGACCGTCGTCGGCGCGGTCATCGCGGGTCTGGGGGCGAGTCTCCCCGAGCTGCTGGTATCGGGAATCGCTTCGGCGCGAGGCGACTCGCAGATCGCTCTGGGTACTCTGGTGGGGGCCAACGTCGCGATCATCTCGCTCGCCCTCGGCATCGCGGCCCTGATCGCGCCCGTACGCGTGGATTCGAGGACGGTGCGTCGCGAGGCGCCGATCAGCGTTGCCGCGGTCTTGCTGTTTGCATCGATGATCCCGGGGGGTCTGACACGCCTGAAGGGCATCGTCCTGCTCGTCGGGCTCGTGATCGCGTTGGGCGCGCTCTTGGTCAACGCCGGGATGGGCCCTCGGCGGGACGAGCTCGGCCTGGAGGTGGCCGAGTTCTTCGAGCCGACCAGGCACCCTGCGCGCCGAGAGCTCGCTCGAGCCTTGGTTGGTCTCGGGTTGATGCTGGCAGCGGCTGAGGTCCTCGTCCGGTCGGCCTCCGACCTGGCCCGGCGGCTTGGGGTCGGACCGGAATTCATCGGTCTGACCGTGGTGGCGCTTGGGACATCAGCGCCGCAGGTTGCCATCGCCATCCAGGCAGCTCGCCGCGGTGATCACGACCTGGTCGTGGGAAACGTCCTGGGAAGCAACCTGTTCATTTCGCTGGCGGGGGGATCGATCATCGGTTTCCTGCACCACGGGCCCGCGCCGGTCTTGTCCGCCGTTCCCGTGTTGATGATGGCCGGGATCGCCCTGGCCTCGTGGGGCTTCATGGCAAGAAGGAGCCTGGTCACCCGATGGGAGGCCGGCATCCTCATCGCCGCGTACGCAGCGACTCTGGCGCTCGCACCCCGATGAGCCTGCTTCCAGGGACCCTTGGTCCGTAGGCTATAATCGCGCCCCGACCAGGGGTTTCCCACATCTCCCGGTCGTCGCCCGCGCAACAACCGGAGGATCAGTCAATGTCATTTCTCGCGCAGGAAGGCGGGTCGATCACCGCAATCTTCAGGTCCTTCGAGGACAACGCCCTGTGGGTGATCCTCGTCGTCTCGCTCATGGCGCTGGTGTTCGCGGCCTACCTCAGGCGGGAGGTGCTGGCCGCCTCTGAGGGCACCGACAAGATGAAGGAGATAGCCCGGGCCATCCAGGACGGGAGCCGAGCCTACCTGAACCGTCAGTTCCGGACCGTCGGGATCTTCATGGGCGTGCTGGCCGTGGCGCTGTTCTTCATCCTGCCCGTGCCGAAGGAGCACGTCCACTCCGCGATGACGATCCGACTCGGACGGTCGATCGCCTTCATCTTGGGCGCGGGTTTCTCGGCCATCACCGGGTTCGCGGGGATGTGGCTCGCGGTGCGCGGGAACGTCCGCGTGGCGAACGCCGCGCGGGAGGCCGGCCTTCGCCGAGCCCTTCGCCTGGCCTTCCGGACCGGCGGGGTGGCCGGGATGTTCACTGTGGGGCTGGGTCTCTTCGGCGCCACCGTCATCTTGCTGATCTTCAAGCGCGACGCCACCTCAGTGCTGGTGGGGTTCGGCTTCGGCGGCGCGCTGCTCGCGATGTTCATGCGCGTCGGCGGCGGGATCTTCACGAAGGCCGCCGACGTCGGGGCCGACCTGGTCGGGAAGGTCGAGCAGGGGATCCCCGAGGACGACCCGCGGAACGCCGCGGTGATCGCCGACAACGTGGGCGACAACGTGGGCGACTGCGCCGGGATGGCGGCCGACCTGTTCGAGTCCTACGAGGTGACGCTGGTCGCCTCGATCATCCTGGGCGCGGCGGCCTTCGCCGGGTCCCCCAAGGGCGCCATCGTCGGTGTCATGTTCCCGCTCTTCGTCAGGGCCATCGGCGTCATCACGTCCATCATCGGCATCCTGGCCGTCTCGCCTCGGAGCGAGACCGAGCACGGGATGAAGGCCATCAATCGCGGCTTCTTCGTCTCCGCAATCGCCTCGGCGGTCGGCGTGTTCCTCCTGTCGTGGCTGTACATGGACACGCTGCGGCCCTTCATCGCGGTGCTCATCGGGCTGCTGCTGGCCAGCGTGATCCAGATCCTCACCGAGCACTTCACGTCCACCCGGCGCAAGCCCGTTCAGGAGATCGCCGAATCGTCGTTGACCGGGCCTGCAACCACCATCCTGTCGGGGTTCGCCACCGGGCTGGAGTCCACGGTGTGGGCGATCCTGGTGATCGGCGCGGCTATCGTTTCGGCGTTCTACCTGGGCGAAGATATCCCGCAGCAGCTTTACTACATCTCTCTCACCGGCATGGGCA
>JBKPGU010000045.1:0-2961 GCA_046729535.1 Actinomycetota bacterium | reverse complement strand
CTCCACTACCGAGAGCACGCCCTGTCTGCCCTCCCGTTTGGTTCCCGGGGCCACGTGGTGCCACCGCAACAGGAAGCGCATGAACTCCCGCACGGTGACGGGTTCGATCTCTCGCCGGAGCCGAGCCTGGGTGTAGTTGTGGATCCGGGCCAGGAGCCTCCTGGCGCAGAACTCCTCGGGGCCGTCGGGGGACGTGTAGTGCCCCCGGAAGGCGAACCCCTCTCCTTCGAGTCGGGCCGCAGCGATGGTCACGTCGCCCTCGGACAGCCCGGTTGCCTCCGCCAGATCGGTGACGGTGGAAGGCCCCCGGTATTCGAGGTGCCCTCGCAGCATCTCCGCAGCCACTTCGTCGCGGTCCAGATTCCCTGCAGCGACCGGCGAACGGTGATCCGGCTCGATGAGTGCCTCGGGGAACAGCAATTCCATGGCCGACCGACGCTCCACCGGCGACCACAGCTCGAACCCCGGGCGAGCGTGGATCGTGACGGCTCGCCGTTCCTCCACCAGGTGGTCGAACAACGACTTCCATTCGGCGTTCGGTCGCAAGCCGCCCACCGTCATCAGCAGGTCGTGGAGCTCGTCGGCGTCGCGTGGTTCGGGCTGCACCTCGTCGCGGACACGTTGGATCGCCTCGGGATCGAGCCGCCCGAGGTCGCGAGCCTCAACGGGGAGGCCACGCCGGAGCTGCACCGCCCTGCTTCGGCGCTCCTCCAGCGGCGCGTCGTCCAGGTACGTGAAAGGACGTCCGTTGAGGATCTCGTGCGCCAGGACCGATGGTTCCACCGTGTCGCGGGTGACCACCTGGACCTGCCCGGTTTCGATCCGCCCCAGCAGGTCGCGGAGGCCGTCCACGTCCATGGCCTCCCGGAGGCAGTCCTCCAAGGTCTGGTGGACCAGCGGATGATCGGGGATCTCGATGGGCCCGGGCGCCACGTTCTCCTGGCACGCAGCGAGCGTGGGGAACACCGCCGCCATCAGGTCGTCGGACTCCATCCGCTGGATGGCCGGCGGGTTCTTGCGCCCGCCCCGCATCCGCAGGACCGCCAAGGATCGGTTCAAATTCCACCGCCACCGCGCGGCGAACATCGGCGAGGTCAGCACGGCCTGCCGCAACACACCCTCGACGGTCTTCGAAGCGAGGAACTTCGGCACCCGTTCGAGCGGGAAGCTGTGCTGAGGGCCCAGGGACAGCAGGATGGCGTCGTCGCTGGCCGCGGCCTGCAGCTCGAAGTCGAACGTGACGCAGAACCGCTTGCGCAGGGCCAGCCCGAGCCCGCGGTTCAACCGCGCGCCGAACGGCGAGTGCCCCACCAGCTGCATCCCTCCGCTCTCGTCGAAGAACCGCTCGAGGACGAGGGTGTCCTTCGTCGGGAGGACACCGAGGGAGGTCAGGCCGGCCCCCAGATAGCGGACGATGGTGTCGGAGGCGGCCCGGTCGATCCCGCACTGCTCTTCAAGCCAACGACGGGCGCCGTCGGGGTCCTCCCGCCCGAGGAACTCCCCCACCTTCGCCCGAAGGTCGGAGACCTCGTCCGACAGCTCCTCGGTACGGCCAGGCGCTTCACCCAACCAGAAGGGCACCGATGGGGGCGCACCCTGGGCATCGACCACCCGCACGGTCCCCGGCTCGACCCGGCGGATCCGCCACGAGGTCGTCCCCAGCAGGAACACGTCGCCGGCCATGCTCTCGATGGCCCAGTCCTCGTTCACGGTCCCCACGAACATGTCGTCGGGCTCGGCCACCACGCGGTAATCGCCAAGCTCCGGGATGGCGCCACCGGAGGTCAACGCGGCGAGCCGTGCGCCCCGCCGCCCCCTCAGGACCCCGTTCACCCTGTCCCGATGGAGATAGGCGGCTCGGCGACCCCGGCCGGTCGTGATGCCCTCGGAGATGAGCTCCACCACGTCGTCGAAGTCTTTTCGGGTGAGCGGTTCGAAGGGCGCCGCTCCGCGGATCAGGTCGAACAGCTCGTCCTCGGACCATTCCTCGGCCGCGCATTCCGCGACGACCTGCTGGGCCACGATGTCCAGCGGCGCGACGGGCTGGACGATGGCGTCCAGGCGGCCGGTCCGGGTTCCCCGCAGCAGGGCCGCGCATTCCACGAGCTCGTCGCGGCTGGTCGGGTACAGCACCCCCCTCGGAGTGCCGAAACGGGTGTGGTTCGACCGACCCACGCGCTGGAGGAACGTGGCGAGGCTTCGGGGGGAACCGATCTGGCAGACCAGCTCCACGGGCCCGATGTCGATTCCCAGTTCCAGCGACGCCGTAGCCACCAGGGCGCGGAGGTCACCCGCCCGCAGCCGCGACTCGACCCGCTGTCGACGTTCCTTCGAAAGGCTCCCATGATGGGCCGCAACCTGGTCCTCGCCGAGCCGCTCCCCCAGCTGATGTGCCACCCGCTCGGCCATCCGGCGGGTGTTGACGAATACAAGGGTGGTGCGGTGGCCCTTCACGTGGTCCGCGATCCGTTCGAGGATCTCGGCCATCTGCTCGGCCGAAGCCACCGCCCCGAGTTCGTCGTCCGGAAGCTCCATGGCCAGGTCGAGGGCCCGTCGGTGGCCCACGTCCACGATGGAGCAGCGTGGAGAGCAGTCCGGGTTCGAACGATCGGGGCCCGCCCCGACCAGAAGCCGAGCGACCGCCTGGATGGGGCGCTGGGTGGCCGACAGGCCGATGCGCTGCGGCCTGGAGGCTGCGACGTGATATAAGCGCTCGAGGGTCAGCGCGAGGTGTGATCCCCGCTTGTTCCCGGCGACTGCGTGGATCTCGTCGACGATCACGGTCTGAACGTTCGCCAGCATCCCGCGGGAGCGCTCCGCGGTGACCAGCAGGTACAGGGACTCTGGGGTCGTCACCAGGAAGTTGGGAGGCCGCTTGAGCATCGCGGCCCGCTCGGAGGGGGCCGTGTCCCCGGTTCGAACGGCGACCCGGATGTGAGGTGCCTCGAGGCCGAGCTCGGT